>NZ_JBWOPL010000012.1:0-15073 GCF_056451265.1 Rhodocaloribacter sp.
CGGTGAGCGTGCCGTCGCGGTCGAAGGCGCGGAGGTCCTCATCGCTGACCTTGAAGATGCGGTCGAAGGCGGCGCAGTCCTCGGGCGGGTTGCCGTCGTCGTCGAGCGGGCCGGGCCAGAACTCCCAGCGGGCGTAGTCGGCGGCAGCCATGCGGAGTTCGCCCGAAGGCGTCAGGCCGCCGAGCCAGATCCCGGCGGCGAAGATGGCGTTCGGGGTGATGGGGTTGCCTTCCGGAGCTTTGGGCACGTTGTAGACGGGGTCGCCGCCTTTCCAGAAGAAGCCGCCATTGTTAAAGAGGCGGGCGCGGACGCTGGCGACGTCGAGGTCGGCAGTGGCCTCGCCCCGCTCGCACGCGCCGGTCGTCTGGGCGCGCGCCGGAATTCGGGGAGATGAGAATGAGGAGGAAAAGCAGTCCGAAAAATCGCGTCAACATGAGGGTAATTATTCCTGAAACGGATGGTCTTTTTTTTTACAAGGTAGAGCGGAAGGAAGGCGTGCGCTATCCCATCCGTAATGCCCCTTCGGATGTCGCGTATTTCGAGTCAGATACAGGGTTCACGGTGTTCGTCTCGTCAAGGTCATTCGCCATGCACCCAGACGTGACATCCCGCCCGTCTACCGGCGGTTCATCCGGCAAACACCTATCCCCCCAACTCTCCATTCACCCACCCGCGCCTCGCGTCTTTCCGCGAAGCAAAAAGGCCCGGCGAACGGGGTCGTCCGCCGGGCCTGGATGACACGGTGCGCGCGGGAGCGGCTCAGTTCTCGTCGAGCCGGAGGGGTTCGTACGGCGCGACGAGCGTGACCTCGGCGGTCTCCACGGCCTGTCGGTAAGCGGCCCAGTCTTCGGCGAAGAAGCGGTTGACCTCGGCGAGGGCGTCGCGGAGGGCGGCTTCAGCCTGTTCGAGAGCGACGCGTTCGCTCGGGCCGGGCGCATCGAAGCCGTTGAGGTACGAGCGGGCGTTGAACAGCCGCGCCATCACCGTCGAGGGATCGCGGCGGATGCCCTGCACCTGCTTGCCGGTGAAGCGTTCGTTCAGGGTCTTGAGCGAATCCTGAATCGCCTTGCCCTGTTTCTTCAGCGCTTTCGCCGCGTCGTCGTCCCGGTCGGTGAGGAGCTTGCCGACGGTCTCGGTCTGCTCTCTGGCCTTGCGCATGCGCTCGAGCGCCTTCCCGGCGACGCGGGCGGCGTCCTCCCAGCGCTTCATGAGCGCGCGCCGGGCCATGAGGTCCTCCAGACGATATGTGACGCGCGGGTCCATCTTCACCGTCACCGTCGTCGAGTCGGCATGGCCGGCGTGGGTGATGCGAGCGGTGTACGTGCCGGGGAGCACGGGCATGCCGGCCGGCTCGGGCGCGTCGCGGCGCGGCGGCTCCGGACCCCGGAAGCCGAAGTTGAGCCGTACGCCTTTCTGCGTCAGATCCCACAGGGCTCGGTTGACGCCGGGCTTTGCCGGACCCTTGATCGTTCGGATGACGGCGCCCGTCTCGTCGAGGATCTCGATCGTGACCCGGTCCTTCTTCTTTTTGCCTCCGCCTGCGCGTTCGTCCGAAGGAGCCCTGTCCTCGCCTTCGGCGGCCTCGGCTTCGGGCGCGCGCTTCTCGGGGTTGACCACATACGAGAGCATCGCGCCGCGGGGGCGGTTCTCGCCGGCGAACATCGCGTCGGCGGCGAAGCGGGTGCCGGCAGCCTGTCGGTAGACGGCCTGATAGGCGTCCGGCGCGTCGAAGGCATAGACCGGGCGGTCGAGCAGAGCCGCGCCTTCCTGCGCCAGGGCCCGGAGCGGGCGGATGTCGTCGAGGATGAAGACGGCCCGTCCGAAGGTGCCGATGACGAGGTCATGCTCGCGCGGGTGGACGACGAGATCCATCGTGGAGGCGGTGGGGAGGCCGTGCGTCCACTTCGTCCACGTGGCGCCGCCGTCGATGGAGAAGTACAGGCCGAACTCGGTCCCGACGAAGAGGAGGTTCGGCGCGACGGGGTCCTGTTCGAGGACGAGCGCATAGCCCCACACGTCGTTCTCATCCACGATGCGGTCCCACGTGCGCCCGTAGTCGCGCGTGCGATAGACGTACGGCGTCCAGTTGTTGCGGCGGTGATCGTCGAAGACGACGAACGCCTCGCCGGGGTTGTGCTTCGACGCCTCGATGTGCGGCGCCCACGTGCCCTCGGGCACGCCCCGGATGTTCGCCGCCACGTTCGTCCACGTCCCGCCGCCATCGCGCGTGAGCTGCACGTTGCCGTCGTCCGTGCCTACCCAGATCACGCCGCGCTCGACGGGGCTCGGCGCGATGGTCAGGATCGTGGTGAAGTTTTCCGCCTGCGTCACGTCGTACGTCAGGCCGCCGCTCTCGAGCTGTCGCTGCTTCTCGGGATCGTTCGTCGTCAGATCGGGCGAGATGATCTGCCACGAGTCGCCCCGGTTGGTGCTTTTGTGGACGAACTGGCTGCCGTAATAGATCGTCGCGGGATCGAAGGGATCGATGGCGATGCCCGCGTTCCAGTTGAAACGGAGCGCCACGCCTTCGGGATGAACCGGCTTGATGTTCTTCTGAAAGCCCGTCGTGAAGTCGTACCGGCGGAGGTTGCCGCCCTGGCTCATGGCATAGCCGATGTTCGCGTCGGTGGGATCGGGGACGACGTCGAAGCCGTCGCCGAAGGCTACTTCTTCCCAGTATGCATTGCGGATGCCGCCGGCGCGCCAGACCTGGCTCGGGCCGCGCCACGAGCCGTTGTCCTGAAGCCCGCCATAGACGTTGTACGGCGTCTCCATGTCCACGTTGATGTGGTAAAACTGCCCCAGCGGCAGGTTTTCGACGAAGCGCCACGTCTCGGCGCGGTCGCGCGAGATGTTCATGCCGCCGTCGTTGCCCTCATAGATGAGCGTCGGGTCGTTCGGATCGATCCACCACGCGTGATGATCGGGATGGACGCCCCGGAGGATGCGTTTGAACTCTTTCCCCCCGTCCTCGCTCACCGAGACGGTCGAGGCCACGTGATAGACGCGGTTCTCGTTCACGGGGTCGACGAAGATGTCGTTGTAATAGAAGGGGCGGTTGCTGATCTGGCTCTTGTCGTTGATCTTGCGGAAAGTGAAGCCGCCGTCGTCGGAGCGGTAGAGGGCATTCTTCTTCGACTCGACGAGGGCATAGACCACGTTCGGGTTGCTCCGGGCGATGGCAAGGCCGATGCGCCCGAGTTCGCCCTCGGGCAGGCCGTCCTCGCTCGTACGCTTCGTCCACGTCTCGCCGCCGTCGAACGTGACGAAAAGGCCGGAGCCTTCGCCGCCGGACTTGAAGAACCACGGCCACCGGCGGAATTCCCACATGGCGGCGATGAGTTTGTTCGGGTTCACCGGGTCCATCACGAGGTCGCCGATGCCGGTGCGCTCGTTGGCATAGAGGATCTTCGTCCACGTCTGCCCGCCGTCGGTCGACTTGAAGACGCCGCGCACCTCCGTCTCGCCCCATGCCGGCCCCTGCGCGCCCACGTAGACGACGTCCGGGTTGTCCGGGTGGATGAGGATGCGGTGGATGTTCCGCGAGTCGTCGAGGCCGAGGTGGGTCCACGAGTGGCCGCCGTCGATGCTTTTATAGACGCCGTTGCCGGCGGCCTGGCTGTTGCGCGGGTTGCCCTCACCCGTGCCCACGTAGATGATGTCGGGGTTTTTCTGATAGATGGCGACGGCGCCGATGGAGGTCACGGGCTGGTCGTCGAAGATGGGCGTCCACGTGTCGCCGCCGTCGGTGGATTTCCACAGTCCGCCCGAGGCGGCGCCGGTGTAGATGATGTCGGGATTGCTCACGACGGCGTCGATGGCCGTGACGCGGCCGCTCATGCCTGCCGGCCCGATGGCGCGGGCCTGCATGCCGGCGAGTCTGGTGGTGTCGATTTGTTGGGCCTGCGCGGGCAGGGCAAAGAGTCCGAGGAGAAGGACCACGAAGCCGTGTCGGCGCACGCGGGAGAGGATCGTACGCATAGGATAAACTGCCTTGGGATGAGAGGGAGGTCCGGAGGACGCAGCGCGGGTGCGGTGAGGGACAGCCGCGTCGCTCGCTCGGCGTAAAGTACACGCCGGATGCGGTCGGGTCAATGGGCGCGCGATGTTCGCCGTCTCAGGGTTCGCGATTGCTCGCCGTCACGGGGCTCGTCCTTCTCCCGCCGCTCGTCCAACCTCCGGCACGCATCCCCCTTTTTTCGGAAGCATTGGACATCGGTTCTGAAAAACAGGAAATTCCGTGCGTTCGTCGCCGGAGACGCGAGGCGTGGCGTTCCCGTTTCGTTCCGGCGCATCGTCTCGATTTTGCCACCAAGACACGGAGGGCGTATTGTGAGCGCGCACGTTGCCAGAGAGAAACGGGTCATTCGTCGGGGCCCCTATCCGGAACTCTCCCTGCCCGCCATTCTGGTGGGCTATTTCCTCGGGGCCATCATCGCCGTGAGCATCGGCTATGCGAGCCTGATCCTCGGCTTCTCCATCGAGGGGTCGGAGCTGGCGGCCATCCTCGGCTTCGGCATCCTCCGGGGCGTCATGCGGCGCAACAGCATCGTCGAGAACAACATCAACCAGACGATCGCGAGCGGCGTCAACGGGGCGTCGGCGGGGATGATGTTCTCCGTGCCTGCGCTCTTCATCCTGGGCGAGACGGACTTCAGTTATACGCTGATGGTCTTCGGATGCATTGCCGGGGCCATCCTCGGCATCGCGTTCATCATCCCGCTCCGGAAGCAGTTCATCGACTTCGAGCGGTTGACGTTTCCCGGCGGCGTAGCCGTGGCGGCCATCCTGAAGTCGCCCGGCGCGGGGATGCGCAAGTCCATGCTCATGCTCGGCGGGCTGGCGCTCAGCGGCCTCGTGCAAGCGGTCTCGCTCGCGACCGGCTTCACGAACTGGGACCTCGGGTCGCTCCTCGGGATGCCCGAGTACATGAACGGCATCTGGTACGTCTCCCTGCTCACCTTCGGCGTGGCGTACATCGCCGGGCGGGGCGGCTTCTTCTTCATCATCGGCGGCTTCGTATGCTACTGGATCCTCGCGCCGATCCTCTCGGCGCAGGGCCTCCTGCCGGTCGATGCCGCCGGTCAGGCGATCACGGATCCGAATCAGCTTCGCGGTCTGCTCTTCCGGCCCGTCGGCATCGGGATGCTCATCGGCGGGGCCATCGCGGGCATCGTGCTGGCTTTCCCGCTCATTGTCGGGGCGGTGCGGAGCATGCAGGATGCGGCGCGGATGCAGACGTCCCTCTCGAAAGACGAGATGCCGATCAAGCTCCTGTATGGGGCCATCGGCGGCGCGGCGGTGCTGCTGTTCGTCATCGCGGTGATGTCCACCTCGGAGATGGGCATCGGGCGTGGGCTGCTCATGGCGCTTCTCGGCACGGTCTGGATCTGGATGGCGGGCGTCATCCTCTCGGAGTGCATCGGGCGGACGAACTGGTCGCCCTTGAGCGGGATGACGCTCATCGCCATCACCATCCTCATCTTCATCGCGAGCGGCCTCAGCGACAGCGCGGCGATCATCTCGTCGGTGGTGGTGGGGGCGGCGGCGTGCGTGGCCATGGCGCAGGCCACCGACCTCATGCTCGATCTCAAGACGGGCTATCTCGTCGGGGCGAGCCCGCGCAAACAGCAGATCGGACAGTTCCTCGGGAGCTGGCTCGGGCCGATCATCGTGATGGCGCTCATCGTCGTGCTCGATCAGGCCAAGGGCATCGGAAGCGCCGAACTGCCCGCGCCGCAGGGTACGGCGCTCGCCGGCGTCATCCAGGGCATCCTCGGCGGCGACGTGCCCGTCGAAAAGTACGCGGCGGGCGCGGGGCTGGGCGCGCTCCTGAGCGCCAGCGGCATCGGCGGGCTGGGCATCCTCGTAGGCCTCGGCTTCTACCTGCCGTTCAACATCGTGCTCACGTACAGCCTCGGCACGGCCACCCGCCTCCTTGTGGACCGGAGGAAAGGACATCGTTTCAGCGAAGACGTGGGCATCCCCGTGGCGGCGGGCCTCATCGTGGGCGAGGCGCTCGTGGGGGTAGGCTATGCGCTGATGCAGGTCTTCGGAGGATAACGCCCCGCTTCGCAAACCGAAAATGGAGATAGAACCATGAAAAAGATAGGTCTTGCCCTCATCAGCCTCGGTTTTCTGGCGGGCGCGTATCTGTCGGTGATCGACACGACGACGGTGATGTGGACGTACTGGGGCCTCGCCGTGGCGGCGGGTTTCGCGGGCGTGGCGCTGGTGCGGGTGGACGCACGGACACACGCCCGGAGCGACACGCGGGCGGCGGAGAACATCGCGCTCATCGAGCAGAGCCTGGACAATCTCGTCGCTAAACTGACGGCGCTCAATGCCGAGAAGGACCACCTCAATCCGTACGACGTGGGTCCGCTCATCGACGAGCGCCTCCTCGACGACCTTGACACGTTCGTCGAGGCGCGGGAAACGATCAGCCACCTCTTCGGCCTTCAGGCCTACGCCGACGTGATGGCGCACTTCGCCGGCGGCGAGCGCTACCTCAACCGTGTCTGGTCCGCCTCCGCCGACGGCTACGTCGACGAGGTGAACGCTTACCTCGGCCACGCGCTCGAACAGTTCATCGAGGCTCAGCGAAAGCTCAAGGCGCTCAAGGCGCTCAAGGCGCAGGCAGCAGCCTGAGCGAACGGCGCGTTTGGGCGGACGGGATTCGTCGGGGCGCGTGCCCGAACGAAGGGGCCGGTCCGGCAATCAGGTCGGGACAAGGATGTGGTAAATATGGAGATAGCCTGATCGGAATAAGGCGGGGAGCATACGCGCGCTCGCGGGGGGAGCCGCCCCGGGCTATTTGATGAGCAAGATGCGCCGGTTCACCGGGTAGAGCCATTCGATGCCCCGTTCGGTGACGACGGCGTCGTCTTCGAGCGGGATGCGGGCCTTCCGGCCGCCCCACTCGGGCACGGGCGTATAGGCGAAGAGTTCGATGGAGAGCAGGTTGGTGGGTTTCAGTTCATAGGTCAGGCGCACCGGGTTGAAGAAGGCGATGGAGGGCCCGATGCCGTGGCCGGTGTTGCCCACCGAATGACAGCCGATGATCACGTCCGTCTGTGGACCTTCGCTCGGTTGATTGAAGGTCTCCATCCGTCGAAAGTCCGCCGCTTCGAGGGCCGCATAGATCGCGTCTTCCGTCTCGGCGGCGGTGCGTCCCGGCCGGATCGTGTCGCGGATCACGGCGCGGGCGCGTATGGCCTGCTCGAAGGCGTTGCGGAGACCTTCGGGGGCTTCGGCCTCACCCTCGCGGAGCACGTAGGCGATGCGTTTCATGTCGGTGCACAGGTTCATCAGGCACACGCCCCAGTCGATCATCAGCAGGTCGCCGCGCCGGATGATGCGGTCGGTGGAGACGGCTTCGATGCCGTCCGGCCCGGTGACGTACACGGACGGCATGCCGAAGGAGGATCCGAAGCCGTGTTCGAAAAGCTGTTCTTTCATCCACCACGCCACGTCTTCGAGCGTCGTCACGCCGGGCGTGATGATCTCGTTGGAGAAGGCGCGCTCCGCGATCCGCCGCGACCACTCGCCCGCCTCTCCGAAGGCGGCGATCTCACTCGCCACCCGTCGCGACCGAAAGTCGGAGACGAGTTTCTCCGCCGAAACGAGCCGCGCCGCATACGGCTCGCCGAGCGTCTCGACGAGCTCTTCATATCCCGAATGCGAAAGCCCGTCGGCGGCTCCGATGGCGCGCGAGACGTTGACGCCGATGCGCCGGGGATCCCGCTTCGTCACGAAGGCACGAAGGCTGTCGGCGGGGAGGAAGAGATCGTACGCGCCGCCCCGTTCGAGCAGGTATCCGTCGATGCCGAGCACGGCCCGCTCGATGCGCCCCGAGCCCCGATCCGTGAAAACGTAATATCCGGTCTTCGACGTGTAGCCCCCTCCCAGGTCGGACGCCAGCGGATCGTCGTGTCCTTCGCGGTTCATCGTGATCCACATGTCGATGCCGTTCTCGCGCATCACTTCGGGCAGGACGAGGTCGAATTTGTCGCGGCGGATCTGGTTCATCCGCTCCCACCGGGGCCGGGCCTCCTGGGCGTGGGCGCCGTCGTGGATGAGCGACGTGAGCAAAATCAACGTGAACACAAGGGTTTTGGACATGGAACCGTTCGGCTGGTGTGCGGGTCGGGCCGAAACGTAAACGCTTTGCGGCGAGGATGCCAGAGGTGATGAGAAAAAGTCGAATACCGGAGCGGCGGGGAGCGAGACATAAATGTCGTCATCCCCTTTTATTGCGCCGCCGCCGCAGACGATAACGGACGGGTGTTCTCTTGTGCAAGGTAGAGGTGGTATGCCGTCGTCGTCCGGATCTTCCCTTCAAGCGCGTATCGAAGCCATCCTGGCGCTGGCCGAAGAACTTCGGAGCGCGGCGGTGGAGGAGGCTTCCGGCCATCACGCGGCCATTCAGACGATGGACCGGTTGTGCGACGCCGTGGTCACGGCGCGGTGGGAGATGCTTCAACAGTACCGGGCGCGGTACGGGCGTGAGGTCGGGACGCTCGGAGATCGTCCGCCGAGGGAGCAGCGAAGCCGTCGTTCGTCGACGGAGCGCGCCGGCCCGAAGGCTAGCCGGTGAACTTGTACCCGATGCCGTAGACCGTCTCGATGTACTGCGGCATGTTCGGGTCCGGCTCGATTTTTTTCCGGATGGAGGCTACGTGCCGGTCGATGGTGCGCGTGGTGATGTCGGTGCTGATGCGCCAGACGTCGCGCAGGAGCTGTTTGCGGCTGACGGTGCGGCCCCGGTGCTGGATGAGGTAGTTGAGGATGTCGTATTCGAGGGCCGTGAACCGCAGCGGCTCGTCGTCCCGGAAGGCCGTGTGGTTGCTGAAATTGACCTCGACGTCGCCGAAGCGGAAGACCTCCATCGGCGCTTCGGAGGGCTGCTGGGTGCGTTTGAGCACGGCGCGGACGCGCGCGGCCAGCTCGTCGGCGCTGAAGGGCTTGGTGACGTAGTCGTCCGCGCCGAGATCGAAGCCCTGAAGCTTGTCCTCCTCACGGTTTTTGGCAGTGAGCATGACCACCGGCGAGTCGACGCCGGCCTTACGGGCTTCGCGCAGGACCTCGAAGCCGTCCCGTTTGGGAAGCATCATGTCCATCAGCACGATGTCGAAGGAAGGCAGCGCCTTGATCAGCCGCAACCCCTCCTCGCCGTCCGAAGCCCGCGTGACGCGATAGCCCCGCATGCCGAAGAAGTCCTCCAGCCCCATGCCCATCTCGGGGTCGTCTTCGACGATGAGCATCCGTTTGGAATTGATTTCCACCATCGTGTCGTTCGTTCGGTCAAACAAACCGGAAGGCCGCATGAGCCGTCGCCGGGGGGCTGGTCATGCGCGGAAGAGGGAGGCCTTCTTGTTTTTAATGGGAAGAAAGATGGTAAACGTCGATCCGAGACCTTCGCGGCTTTCGACCTCGACGCGGCCGTCGTGCGCCTCGATGATGTGCCGCACGAGCGCCAGGCCGAGTCCGCTGCCGGAGGCGCGCTGGGAAGACCCGCTCTCGCCCCGGTAAAATTCGCTGAAGATGAGTTCGATCTGATGAGCAGGGATGCCGATGCCCCGGTCCTTGACCGAGATGGCGAGAAAGGGCTTCTCGCGGAGCGTGGTGCGCTCGGCGTGGACCTCGATCGTGTGCGGGTCGCTGTATTTGACGGCGTTGTCGAGGAGGTTGATCAGCGCCTGGCGGATTGTCCCGGGGTCGATCCACATGGAGGGCAAGCGGCCGTCCATCCGCAGGTCGATGTGATAGCCGCGCCCGCCGTAGAGCACGTTGAAGGTGTCGGTCACTTCGGTGAGCACCTCTCCGATGGGCACGTGCGCAAACTTGTACGACATCTGACCGCGCTCGATGCGATTGAAGTCGAGCACGTTATCGACGAGGATGGCCAGACGTTCGCACTCCTGGTCGATGACCCGGTGATAGCGCTGCTGTTTTTCTCGGGCGCCTTCGGGCAGGTTGCGCAGCAGTTCGTTGAAGAACTGGATCTTGGCGAGGGGCGTCTTCAACTCGTGCGAGACGTTCGAGACGAAGGTGGTTTTGGCATGGCTCAACTCCATCTCGCGCATCGCCATGCGGGTGGTGAAGAAGACGCCGCCGATGAGGATGAGCAGGGGGATGACACTCGCCAGATACCGCCGCCAGCGCTTCGCCTTCACCTCGTTGAAACAGGCCACGCGCACGTTCCAGTCCGGATAGAGCCCGCCGAGGTCGAAGGATCGGGTGAAGCTGTCGATGGCCTCCTCATGCGAGGCCGCCATCTTGTGCGTGATGCGGCTGAGCACGAGCGTCGTGTCCGGCGTCACCACTTCGATGCTGATGATGCCGCCGGGAAACATGTTGCCGCGTTCGGCGCGGAGGGTTTCGGTCAGGCGTCCGAAGGCGGCAGGGATAACGGTCTGCCGCATAAGTTCGGCAGAAGCCTGCGGAGCCGCGTCGCTCAGGTGCGTCTCACGAACCGTGAAACGCTGCTGATCCCGGAGGATCTGTTCGGTGTATTCCAGCAGGCGCTCGGCAAAAAGCATGGCGTCCTGTTGCATGCTGCGTTCCACTTCCCGGATGAGCCGGTCGCTGGTGCGTAGGTCCAGCACGGCTAGCCAGGAACTGGGGATCACAATCACCAGCAGCATGAGCGTCAGGAGCATCCACTTCGTGCGCGAACCCAGGTGGCGGGCTATGTGGAAGCGCATTCGACTCAAGGTTTGGCCCAGATTCATCGTTCTTCGCAAGTCCCCAATATAAAGCTTTTAAAAACTGATTGCCCGGGAGACTGCTCGCTTGAATTTTAAGAACAGTGCACGGGGGGGCATGTTTCGTACCCTTGCGTTTTCCGGCCGGGTGGCGGTTGCCGGAGCCCATCAAAACCCCTGTCCGATCCGGACGTATGACAGAGCCGGGTCTGTGCCGTGAAGGCGGGACCCGTCTCTATACATGGACAGGGTGCAGCGGCATGGATGAGTACTTCGTGGTTATTGTTTTGACGTTCGTCGGCTTTGTGGCGCTGGCGGCGATTCTGCTTGTGCCGGTTTATCTCTTCCTCAAGCGGGAAGAGCGGGCGAGCCAATCATGGACCCGGGAAGAGCTGGCCCGTCGCTACCGGGAACAGCCGCCCGCAGCCAACGGCGCGGCCGGGGATACCGATAGGATCGACGGATAGAGCGGCACTATTAAGCGGCGGCGGAAAAGACGCGCCGGTCTCCCGGGTGCTTCCGGGCTTGCGGCGCACGGATGGTCGGCGCTACCGCTGATCCTCGACGAAGAGCAGGGGTTCGAGGCGGGCCAGCGTTTTCTCGCCGATGCCGCGCACCCGGACGAGGTCGGCCACACGCTCGAACGGTCCGTGCGCCCGGCGGTACGCAAGGATCCGGGCCGCCATCTTCGGGCCGATGCGGGGCAGCCGCTCGAGCTGAGAGGCCGTCGCGAGGTTGAGGTTCATGCGCACGGGGCGCTCGTCCACGGCAGGCGCGCGCCGCCCGGCGCGGGTCGTGTCGTCGGAAACGCTGCTCGGCTCGGCCTGCCGGAAGCGACGCGCGCTTTCCTCGAAGCGCTGGTCCGCCTCGGCGTAAAAGTCGGAAGGGGGCGTCTGGGCGTAGAGATACCGGACGGCGAGACCGAAGAGAAGCACGAGCGAAAAAGTCAGAATGAAAAGGCTCTCTTGACGGGTGATGCCGATGCGCTGCTGGAGGCGATACATCCACTTCATGGTGTCGGAAGGGTCTGAGAGAAGGGCAGGAAACGCGGACATGAAGTAAAACCCGAAGGCCCCGTTAGACATAACCTCCTTTAAATTTTCTTCACAATTCTTTTGGCGCGCCGCGTCGTACGCATGAAGGCGGAGCGGTGAACGCACGCTATGTCGAACTTCCCGATGCCATGATTATCCGAACCGACGCGGTAGTGCTCCGCAGCATGGATTACGGCGAGACCAGCCGGATCGTCACGTTGCTGACGCGCGAGAAGGGAAAACTTTCGGTGATGGCGAAGGGGGCGCGTCTGCCCGGGAGCCGTTTCGGCTCATCGCTGCAGCCCATGTCCCACAGCCAGGTCGTCTTCTACCACAAGCCGACGCGCGGGCTGCAAACGCTGCGCGAGAGCGCACACGTGCGGCTCTTCTCCGGCATCGGACGGGAGATGGAAAAGATCGTGCTCGGGCTGCGGATGATGGAGCTGCTCTCGGCGTTGATGCAGGAGGAGCAGTGCCATCCGCCGGCGTTCAACCTGGCGCTGGAAGCGCTCGAACGGCTCGATGCCGCCGCCGCCCGCCCGGCCAACGTGTGGACGTACTTTCAACTCCGCCTGGCGAGCGTGCTGGGCTTCGCGCCGGCCATCGACCGGGACGCCGTGCAGGCGCTGACGGAGGAGGGCGGCGTGCTCACGCTCGACACCGGCACGGTTCGCCCGCTCGAGACGGCGGGCGGCGGACGGCGCGCCTCCCGTTCGGCCTTGCGGGCCTTCGCCGTCTTCGCGCGCGCCGACCTCGACGCCGTCATGCGGATGCGCCTGGAGCCCGGCGTGCGGCGCGAGGTGGAACGCCTCGTCGAAGCTTACCTCCGGTATCACGTCGAAGACGCCTATCCGCATCGAAGCGAGAAAGTCTCCGGGCAGCTCTTCGAAAAACGGGGACCGTGAACGGGGACCGTGATGCGCCTGCTTTTCTCACGTTTGTCGCGCGCCGTCGCTTGACCTTTTCCCGGCGGCGGCGTTATACTCCGAATCACATGTGCAACATATAAGCAGCCGGTCGCATGAGTCGGAGACAACTGACGAGCAAGCAGCACGCCTTTCTGATCTATCTGAAGGACTACCTGATGGAGCACGGCGTCTGGCCGACCTACCGCGAGATCGTCGACTATTTCGGGTATCGCTCCCCCAACAGTGTGACGCAGAACCTGCAGGCCTTGCACAAAAAGGGCTATCTGCGCCGTGAAAAGGACGGCTTTCGGCTCGTCGAGGAGAAGGTGCCCGGCTACGGAGCGCGCGGCATCCCGGTCAAAGGCGTCATCTCGGCGGGACGGTTGCAAGAGGCCGTCGAGGAAAACCTGGGCACGATCACGCTCGAGACGCTCTTCCCGAACCTCGACCGCATCTTTGCCATCCGCGTCTCCGGGCAGTCGATGCAAGGGGTCAACATCAACGACGGCGACTACGTGCTGCTCATCGACGACGACATCCCCAACGGCGGCATCGGCGCCGTGCTCTATAACGGGGAGACGTCCCTCAAACGCGTCTATTTCGACGAGCAGGGGCTGCGCCTCGAACCGGCCAACGACGAGTATTCGGAGATCGTCATCAGGCCGGGTGTCTTCGAGGAGGTGCACGTGCTGGGGCGGTACGTCGGGCACGTCAACCGGAGCGGCATTTACAAACGCAGCCTGGGCCGCGCCTGAGGCGGAACCCTCGCGCGGGCGCGCGAACATGGCGGATCATTGACCCGGGCGGCGGCGTGCAACCGGAAGCGGCGTCCCCGGCTCGATGCTCGAAGCGGCGCCGCTTTTCCCTTCTCTTTGCTTGCACCTGGCCACACGAACGCATGACCCCTCCGAACTGGCGTCAGAACCTTTTGCGCGAAGGCAGCGGCTTCTGGAAAAACGGGTACTGGTACGACCTTCACGTGGAGCGCCGGATGCCGCTGGTGATGCCCATGCTCGAGGAGATGCTGGCCGCTTTGCCGCCGCTCGACGAGCATACCGCCGTGTGCGACCTGGCCTGCGGAACGGGCAATGCCGCCCTTTCGGCCGTCTCGGCCTATCCCCTGGCGCGCATCACCCTGCTCGACGAGGATCCGGACCTGCTGGCCCTTGCGCACGCCAAACTGAACGAACTGCGCATCGATGCGGAGACGCTTCAGGCGACGGTCCGGGCCGACGGCGAGCCGCTGCCGGGCGGGCCGTACGACGTGGTCATCGCCTCGCTGGCGCTGCACGCGATCGTCGGGCACGAAGCCGAGGGCGCGGAGGCGGAAGGACGGTACGAACTGCTCCTTCAGGGCATCCGGGAGAGCCTCACCCCCGGCGGACACCTCATCGTCGGCGATCACACGGGCACACTCGGCCTCTTCCGGCAGATGAAAACCATGGAGCGCGCCGGCTTCGTCGATGTGGACTGCGCGTGGCGACAGGACGACTTCTTCGTCTGCGGCGGACGCGTGCCCGTGTGACGTCTCACCCGGCCGAACGGGATCGCCGTGTTTTCACGCATCGCCGTTGCGCCTTCCCCGCGCATGTCGTATATCGGTGGTTCGCATGGAAAAAGGCCCGGCAAAGGAGTTATGGCGAAAAAAACCGAGGAACGACGGCAGCGCGTCGGCATCGACGTGGGAGGAACGTTTACCGACTTCGTGTGGCTCGACGGCGGGCGGCTGACGGTGCATAAAGGCCCGACGACGCCCCGGGATCAGAGCCGCGCCATCGTGGACGGACTCGACGCGCTCGGGGTGGCGGGCGACGCCGCCGTGGTCCACGGCACGACGGTGGCGACGAACGCGCTCCTCGAACGTCGCGGCGCGCGCACGGCGCTTTTGACCACCGAGGGCTTCGCCGACGTGCTCGCCATCGGACGGCAGAACCGCCCGCACCTTTATCGCCTCAGCCAGCGTCGCCCGCCGCCGCTCGTGCCCGCCGCAGGGCGCTTCGAAGCGCCCGAGCGGCTCGACGCGCACGGGCGGACGCTCATCCCGCTCGATGAGACGGCCGTCGAACGTGTCGCGGAACGGCTGGCGGTGGAGGAGATCGAGAGCCTCGCCGTGGTCTTCCTCTTCTCTTTCCGAAACCCGGCGCACGAGCGCCGCGCCGCCGAGATCATCCGGGCGCGATGTCCCGGCGTGATGCTCTCGCTCAGCCATGAGATCCTGCCCGAATACCGCGAGTACGAGCGCACCGCCACGACGGTCATCAATGCATACGTGCAGCCGCTCGTGGCGCGGTATCTGGCGCGGCTCGACGAGGCGCTCGGCGCGCGGGCGGCGGCGCAGGGAAGGCCGCCGGGGACGTGCCGCGTGATGCAGTCGAACGGCGGCGCCATCGGGCTGCGGCAGGCGGCGGAGCAGGCGGCGCGG
>NZ_JBWOPL010000013.1:0-83555 GCF_056451265.1 Rhodocaloribacter sp.
CTCGTCCGGCTCGCCCGCCGCACCGGCGACCGCGCACGCGACCTGCCCGAGTCCGTCGTCAACCGCGTCGCCCGGTGGCTGACCCGCGTCCCCGGCGGCGCGCACTTCCGCGAACGCCTGCTCAACCCCGCCACCATCGACACTCGAGAAGAGGCCGAGTGGGCCTTCGGCGAAGCCCTCCCCGCCGGCCTCATCCTCGCCACCGAGGCGGCGTGAGGGTCCGCGTCCGGCGCGCGCTTGACATACCCGATGATTTCCCCTATCATTATATCATTATGACGCGGGCGCTTCGCATCATACGCTTCATGAAGCCGCCTGCATACGTCCAACGCTCAGGGTCCCGGGCGTCGTAGTGCCTCTCTTTTCGTTTCGGCCATTCACAGGCAAGACACACCGCGAATGCCCGTGACATTTTCGGGCAGGCTTTTCTCGTTCTTTTGTCGTGTTTGACCGAAAAGGGCGTCTGAATTATATCCAATCATCATTGACGAGCCCCTCATGAGTCGAAACCACCGCCTCGAGGTGGATGCGTGCATCGATCCCGCGTATCCGCCCGAAACGAGCATCGTCCTCCGCTACCGAAACGCCTTTCCCGTGGAGCCGACGGAGGAACGCGACGCCGCCTACAAGCAATGCCTCGAAGCCGTGAGCCTCGGCGAAGGCGCGCGCATCTTCCCCCTCATGCGCTACCGGGGCGTGGACCTCTTCGTCCTCGACGAAACCTCGTTCATGCACACGAAGACCATGCGCTCGATCGCCGGGTGCGTGATCATCGCCAAATGCAGACTGAACGGATACGACCGCGTGGTCTTCGAGTCGGGAGGCAACTCCGGCTCGGCGCTGACGGCGTACGGACAGGCGGCGGGGATGGAGACGTTCTTCTTCCTCCCCGAAGAGAACCTGCCGTTGATGAACAGCGCCACGTTCGCGCCCGAGACGGCGCACCTCATCGCCGTGGAAAAACCCGGAGAGGTGAAACGCGCCGCGCGGCAGTTTCACGAGCAGACGGGCATCCGCCACATCCCGCTCCTCGAATGGCGCTACGAAGCCTCGAAGTACCGGGGCTATTTCCTGCTCGAACACATCCTCGAACACGGGGGCTTCGACTGGATCACGCAGACGATCAGCGCCGCCTTCGGTCCCATCGGCATCTATTCGGTGCTGTGCAATCATGCCCGCGAGATCGGCGGCGTGCCGCGTTTCCTCGGCATTCAGCAAGCGGCCAACTGCCCCATGTACCGGGCGTGGCAGGCCCGGAGCGCCGCCGTCGAACCGGTGGAGATCGACTCGACCGACGGCCTGATCTCCCGCATCCTCTACGACGTGCGGCCCCACACGTACGGGACGTTCGACGAGCTGAAGCGGCTGCTCGAACACACCGACGGCGACATGACGGCCCTCGACGGGCGCACGTTCGTCGAGACGCTCACGAGCCCCATCGACGGGCAGACGGTGCTGGAGACATTCGGCGAGCACGGCATGGACGTGCCGGTGGGGGCAGACGGCGTGCCGGTGGAGCGGACGGGGCTGATGGCGCTCGTCGGGACGCTCAAGGAGATCGACGCCGGGACCATCGCGCGGGGCAGCCGGGTGCTGTGCTGCCTGACGAGCGCCCTGACCGAAGCCGACGGTCGGACCCGCCCGGACGGGCGCGTGCCGAGCGCGACCCTCGAAGCCGCCGTGACGGCCTACAGCCGCCGCATCCGCTCGCGCACGAACGAACGGGTACACTGACCCATCAGGCCCCGACGGGCGCGCGCCTTCGCCTCAAGAAGCACCAGCCATGGCCCATCCTTCCCCCTTCCCCTATTCGATGCCGGAGCATCAGCAGGCGCTCCGGGCGCGGTGCGCGCACCCCACGGGCGTCTTCACCCCCTTCGCGGAGGCGGACGTCGAGCAGTCCATCCCCGCGCGCTTCGAAGCGCAGGTGCGGCGTTTCCCCGGCCGCCTCGCCATCCGGGAGCGGGGGCGGGCGCTGACGTACGACGAACTCAACCGCCGGGCGAACCGCATCGCGCATGCCCTCCTCGACGCGCGCGGCGACGCCAACGAGCCGGTGGCGCTCCTCCTCGACAACGGCGCCGCCATGATCGCCGCCGTCCTCGGCACGCTCAAAGCCGGAAAGATCTTCGTCCCGCTCGATCCGGCGTATCCCCCCGCACGCACCGCGTACATGCTCGCCGACGCACGCGCGGCCGTGCTCCTGACCGACCGCCGCAACCGGGCGCAGGCCCTCGCCCTCGCCGGGAACGACCGCACGGTCCTGGAGGTGGAGACCCTCGTCGCCGGAGGACCGGACCACGACCCCGCCTGCCCCCTCACACCGGACACCTTCGCCTACCTCCTCTATACCTCCGGCTCGACCGGCCGCCCGAAAGGCGTCGTGCAGACCCATCGCGGGCAACTCCACGACGCGAAGAACTGGACGAACGGCGCGCACATCTGCCCGGACGACCGGCTCATGCTGCCCACCGCCTACACCCAACTCGGCGTGCAACTCTTCTCGGCAGCCCTCTTCAACGGCGCGAGCCTCTTTCCCTTCGACGTGAAGCGCGAGGGCATGAGCGGCCTCGCCGAAGGGCTCCACCGCGAGCAAATCACCGTCTTCCGCACCACCGCCACCCTCTTTCGCCACTTCGCCCGCACCCTCACCGGCGACGAGGCATTCCCCCACCTCCGGCTCATCCGGCTCGGCGGCGAACCCGTCTTCCGCCGAGACTGGGAGGCCTACCGAAAGCACTTCGGTCCCCATTGCCTCCTCTATAATGCGCTGGCGACCACCGAGACCGGGGCCATCACCGAATACCTGCTCGACCACGAGAGCACGTTCGAGGGAAACCGCGTGCCGGTCGGATACCCGGTGGCGGGCGCGGAGGTGCTTGTGCTCGACGAAGACGGCGCGGCGGTTCCTGCGGGCGAAGTGGGCGAGATCGTCGTGCGGAGCCGACACCATTCGCCGGGGTACTGGCGGCAGCCGGAGATCACGGCGGAGAAGTACCGGCCCGCCGGCGACGGCGTGTCGCGGCTCTATCACACGGGCGATCTCGGGCGGAAGACGCCGGACGGGTGTCTCGTGCACCTCGGGCGAAAGGACTTTCAGGTGAAGATCCGCGGCTTCCGGATCGAACCCGCCGAGGTCGAACGGGCGCTGGCCGGGGTGGCGAACGTGAAAGACGCCGTGGTGACGGCCTGGACGGACGAGGCGACGGGCGAGGCGAAGCTCGTCGCGTACGTGACGCCGCACGCGCGCCCCGCCCCCACCGCGAGCGCCTTCCGGGAAGCGCTTGCCCGGACGCTGCCCGACCACATGATCCCCGCCTCGTTCGTCGTGCTCGACGCCCTCCCGCAGACGCCCAACGGCAAGACCGACCGCCGCGCCCTGCCCGCGCCGGGTCGCGCGCGCCCCGACCTCGGCGTGGCCTACGCCGCACCGCGCACGCCCGCCGAGGCCGCGCTCGCCGAGATCTGGGCCGAGACCCTCGGGCTCGAAGGCGTCGGCATCCACGACCGCTTCCTCGACCTCGGCGGCGACTCGCTCCGCGCCATCGAGATCATCTCGCGCGTGCTCAATGCGTTCCGCGTGGAACTCCCGCTCCGTTCCCTCTTCGATGCGCCGACGGTGGCGGAGATGGCGGCCATGCTCGGGCGGCGACACGCCTCGGAGGATGCCGGCAGCCTCGAAGCGCGCACGAACCTGACGCGCAACCAACTCCTCATCTGGGTAGGGCAAAAACTCCACCCCGACGCGCCCCTCTACCATACCGCCGTCACGTTCACGATCGAGGGCGCCCTCGATCCGAAGCGGTTCCGGCGAGCGCTCCACAGCCTCGTGGCGGCGAGCGACACGCTCCGCACCGTCATCCGCGAGCGCGACGGCGTGCCGCGCCGGGAGGTCCTGCCCGCGCTTCCGCTCGCGGTCCCGCTCATCGACCTTTCGCGCGAGAGCGACCCCGAGGCGGCGTGCCGCGCGTGGACGAGCGCGCGCTGCCGGCTGCCGTTCGACCTCGCCGGGCGCCTTGTCGACGCCGCCCTCCTCCGGCTCGCAGCCGACCGCTTCGTCTTTTATCTCAACCAGCACCAACTCATTTGCGACGCCGTCTCATGCGCGCTCCTCCTCCGCCGCCTCGACGAAGCCTATGCCCGCGCGGAGGGCGGCGCACCGGAACCACCCGCGCTCCCGCCCTTCGAAGCGTATGCGGCATATGAACGGCAGGACCGCGCCACCCCGCGCTATCGGGCCGCGGAAGCGCACTGGCAGCGTGTGCTTGCCGAAGACCTTCCGCCAATCCCGTTCTTCGGGAAACCGGTGGAAAAACGCACGACGCGCATCCGCCGGGTCACCCGCGCGCTCGATGCCGCGCGGGCCGAGCGGGTGCGGGCGTTTGCGGCAGCGCAAAAAGGACTCCCCGGCCTGTGGACGTTCGGCATCTTCGGAGCGCTCCTCTTCGGCTGCCTCCACCACCTCAGCGGGGCGCGGCGGCTCGCGCTCGGCGCCCCCGTGCACAACCGTCCCGGACGCCGCTTCCGCGAAACCCTCGGGCTGTTCATGGAAGTGCTCCCGGTGCGCGCCACCGTGACGGCGGACGACTCCTTCCGCGCGCTCATGGAGAAGGTGGTGGACGCATACACGGCGGGTCTGAAACACACGCCGTACGCCGTCGCGAAGAAGGCGTACGACGTCGTTCTGAACTACAATCCTCCCCTCTTCCCCGACACCTTCGGCGGCGTGCCCGTGACGTTCGAACGCGTGCATACCGGCCACGAACGCGAGAGCCTCGCGCTTCACGTCTACGACGAAGGCGCGGGGCGACCGATGACGCTCCACTTCGAGTTTCACACCGACGTCTTCACCGAGACCCGGGCCGACCGGACCGTCGCGCTCTTCCTCGGGATGATGGAGACCTTCCTCCAGGACGCCGGGCGGCCGGTCGGCGCGGCGGGACCGTTCGAACCGGCGGCGAGGCCCGGCCTCGAGCGCGGCGACGGGGCCGTCCGTACCCATAGGCCGGAGCCCTCCGTGACCGTTCACGGCCATGCGGAGACGAAGCGGGCGGAGCGCCCCCCCTACGCGCCGCCGCGCACGGAGATCGAGCGCGCCCTCGCAGCCGTGTGGCAGGCCGTGCTCGGTGTGGAGCGCGTGGGCCGCCGCGACGACTTCTTCGCCCTCGGCGGCGATTCGATGCATGCCGTGGAGGTCGTCGCACGGGCGCGGCGGGTAGGGCTCGCCTTCACCCTTCGGCAGCTTTTCGAGCACCCCCTCCTCGCCGACCTCGCCGCGCTCGAAAGCGCAGCCGCCGCGCCGACGGGGCCCTCGCTCGTGGCCGTTCAGCCCTGCGGCGCCAGGCCGCCGCTCTTCTGCGTGCCTCCCCACGGCGGGACCAACCTCATCTTCACCGACCTCGCCCGATGCCTCGGCGACGACCAGCCGGTCTACGGACTGGAGCCGGTCGGACTCCGGGGAGAGGCCGCGCCGCATGCCCGCGTCGAGGCGATGGCGGCGCATTACCTCGCCGAGATCCGCGCCCTTCAGCCGGAGGGACCGTACTATCTCGGAGGCAAATGCTTCGGCGGGATCGTCGCCTTCGAAATGGCGCAACAGCTTCACGCACAGGGACAGGACGTGGGCCTCCTCGCCCTTTTCGACGTGATGCGTCCCCCGAACCTCGCTCCTCCTAAGCCGCCGGATCCGGCGGACCGCACCTTCGCCTATTATGCGCGACGCTTCTTCTTTCGCCTCCGGCGCGGAGAGCTTGCCGAAGTGGTGCGCGTACGTTTGAAGAAGCAATGGCGGAGGGTGGCACACTGGTGGCGGCACTACCGGAAAAACCCCCATCTCCACACCATCCGCAGCGCACACAAGGAGGCGCGGCATCGCTACGTAGCGGAGCCGTATCCCGGCGAACTCGTCTTCTTCCGCGCTGCCGAAGCCGGAGACAGAGGAGTGGAGCGCGTGCGCCGGAAGTGGGAGCGCCTGGCCGTGGGCCGCGTGACCGTGCACGTGACGCCGGGCGACCACCGTTCGATGATGCGCCCGCCGCACGTCGAGGCGCTCGCCGAACGGCTCAAGCCGTATCTCGGCGCGCGGGCGCTTCGGTGAGCGCCGCCGCCAGGCGGGGAAGCGCCTCGCCAAGCCGCGCTTCGAGGCGCACCGTGGCGTGGGCGTCGCCGCGCGTCGGACCGAGGTTCACGATGGCGACGGGCATCGACCGCCGAACGGCCTCTCGCACGAAACGATAGCCCGAATAGACCGCGAGCGAGGAGCCTGCCACGAGCAAGACGTCGGCGGCGTCGAAGAGCCGCCAGGCCGCCGCCACCCGTTCGCGCGGGACGTTTTCGCCGAAGAAGACCACGTCCGGCTTGAGCACGCCGCCGCACCGGAGGCAGCCGGGCACGTCGAAGGCGCGGGTCGCCTCGGGCGCGAGTTCGGCGTCGCCGTCCGGGGCGATCTCAGCGGGGCGGGAGGCCCATCCGGGGTTGCGCATGAGCAGTCGCCGCTGAAAGACGTCGCGTCGTTCGGTGGCGCCGCAGCCGAGGCACCGCACCCGCGCCAGTGCGCCGTGAAGCGCCACCACGCGGCGGCTCCCGGCGGCCTCGTGCAGCCCGTCCACGTTCTGCGTGATGACCCCGCACACGGAGCCCGCTCGCTCCATGCGGGCAAGGGCGTCGTGGCCCGCGTTCGGCCGCGCCCCAGCGATGCGCGGCCATCCGGCGGCGCTCCGGGCCCAGTACCGCTGCCGCGCTTCCGGGTCGTGCAGGAAGGCCCGGTGACGGATGGGGTTGCGCGCGCGGCGGCGCGTCTCCGGCCCGCGATAGTCCGGGATGCCCGACTCCGTGCTGCACCCCGCGCCGGTGAGCGCGACGATGCGCCGGTCGCGAAGGTGCGCGACGAGCGCGGAGAAAGCGTCGGGCGGCGGCATCAGCCCGCCTCCGGCGCTTCGATCGACGCGTCGGAGGCCTCCGCGCGGTGGATGAGCGCCTCGGCCGTCTCATGCCCGAGGTACCGGTCCATCACCCAGTGCGCCGCATAGATGAGCGGCGTGATGACCACGGCGATGAGGAACTTGTAGCCGTAGTTGAAGAGCGTGATCGCCAGGATCTCCTGAAACGAAAGTTGCCCGACGAAAGCCACCGTGAGCACCACGAACGTGTCGAGGAACTGCGAGCCGAACGTCGAGCCGGTGGCGCGAAGCCAGAGGTGGCGTCCGTGCGTGAGGCGGCGCAGCCAGTGAAACAGCGAGATGTCGGCGAGCTGCCCGAGGACGTACGCCGTCAGGCTTCCGACGATGACGCGCCCCGTCGCGCCGAAGACCTGATCGAAGGCGGCATCCGGCACCGGCGAGATGCCCGCCGCCGGCGTCGCCATGGCGATCTGAAGGATGCCGAACTCGAAGATGATCATCACCATCCCCACATACGTGAGGAAACGGATGCCGGGCTTGCCGTAATACTCGTTGACCAGGTCGGTGATGATGAACGTGACGGGAAAAGCGATCACGCCCGCCGTCATGATGACCTCGTCGAACGTCTGCCCGAAGAGGGTGATCGTGAAGGGCAGTTCGAAGGCGGTGAAGAACTTGCTCGCCGTCGCCTCGGCCACCACGAGCGCCGTGATGAAGATCGCCGAGCAGACGACGTACAGCTTTTGCGGGCGGCTCAGGGTATAGGCGTGGGAAGACATGCGTTTCCGGTCGGCGTGGGAGGGCGCTTCCGAAGATAGCCGCTTTCTTTCAAACGGGAAACGACGATCGGCGGTCGCGGTCAGGTCTGATCGGTGCGCAGACGTTCGAGGAGGTCGCTGAGGTGTTCGTGCTCTTCCGGGCTGAGGTGCCGCGTGAGGCGCGCCACGGCGCCATCGACGGCGCCGTCCATGCGTTCGAGCAGCGCCAGCCCTTTCTCCGTGATCCCCACTTCGACGACGCGGCGGTCCCGCTGGGCGCGGGCGCGGTGGATGAGGTCGTTGCGTTCGAGGCGGTTGAGCAGGCGCGTCACGTCCGGCGTGCGATCGAGCAGGCGAGCCCCGATGTTGCTGCACGTCATCGCCTCGGGGTGGCTCCCGCGCAGAATACGAAGGACGTTGTATTGCGCCGGAGTGATGCCGAAGGGCGCCATGGCGGCGGTGAGTTCACTCGTCAACCACGAACTCGTGACCAGGATGTTGAACATGGCTTCCTGTCCCGGGGAGGGGAACCGTTCTTGTTGAATGAGGTCCGCGAGCTTCATACGATGCGTGGAGGGATCGCAAGGAAAAGGGGCGTTTCCGAGAGGCGCGCCGGAATACTTGTTCCAACGGGCACGTACCGACAAACGCCGCATCCGTTCCGGCGTTCCTCCGCGCGGGGCTACGCGGCGTCGGCCTCGGCCGTGGGCAGCGTAAAACCGAACGTGGAGCCGCGCCCGGGACTGCTTTCGACCATGAGGGTGCGGTCGTGCGCGCCGAGGATATGCTTGACGATGGCGAGCCCGAGGCCCGTGCCGCCCTGCGCGCGCGAACGGCTCTTGTCCACCCGGTAGAAACGCTCGGTCAGACGCGGGAGGTGCTCCGGAGCCAGGCCGATGCCGTTGTCGACGACGGAGACCTTCACTTCCCCCGAGGCGAGGGGCCGCGCCACGATCTCCACACTTCCGCCGCGGTCATTGTATTTGATGCCGTTCTCAGCCAGGTTGATGAGCACCTGCCGGATGCGGCTGCCGTCGCCCATCACCGGCGGGAGCGTCTCCGGCGCCCGATAGCGGAGCGAGATGCCCTGCTCCTCGGCAATGGGCTCGAGCAGCTCCACCACGTCGCGCACCACGCGCCGGAGGTCGAACGGCTCATGCTCCATCTTCAACTCGCCCGTCTCGATGCGCGAGATCTCGGCCAGGTCGGCGGCGAGGTTGCTCAGCCGGCCGGCGTTGCGGAGGATTTTCTCGACGAAGGACCGGTTGACGTCCGCATCGTCGAGTGCGCCATCGAGCAGGGTCTCGGCAAAGCCGCGAATGGAGAAGATCGGCGTTTTGAGTTCATGCGAGACGTTGCCGAGGAACTCGCGACGATAGTTCTCGACCTTTTTGAAGGCGCACAGGTCCTTTTCGAGCGCCTGCCCGGTGCGGTAGACCTCGGCGAGCAGCCGGTCGAGTTCGTCGCCGGCGGAGCGGCGCGTCGCCGCGAGATCGTCGAAGCGGTGGCGGCGGATCTGCTCAAGCGTGGCGGCGGCCAGCGCCAGCCGCGCGGCGAGCATCCGGCGCGCGACGCCGTAGGCGACGGCTCCCAGCGCGAGACCAAAGACGAGCGCGAGGCCGAAGACGAGCGCGAGGCCCGGACGTCCGAGGTCGAAGGCGAGACCGAGCGCGAGACCGAGCGCCGCCGCCGCCCCGCCCACCGCCAGCCCCATCTTCGCGGCCAGCCCCGGCCTCACACGCCGCGCCCCCGGAGCGGCGCCCGCTTCCGAAGCGTCGGAGACGTCAAAGGCGTCCCGGGAAAAAGGTTGCCTGTCGCTCATCACAAGGGAGAAACGTTTTTCATAGGTTCGCCCGGGCGCGCTATCCTTTGAACCGATAGCCCACACCCTTGACCGTTTCGATATAGCCGTCGCCGAGCTTTTCCCGAATCTTTCGCACGTGCACGTCCACGGTGCGATCCACCACGTACACGTCGCGCCCCCATACCTGATCGAGGAGGACCTGCCGGCTGAACACCTTGCCGGGCCGGGCCGCCAGAAAGCGGAGCAGTTCGAACTCCTTTCGCGGAAAACGGAGGGCCTCGCGCTCGCCGTCGCGCGTGCGATAGACGAGATAGCGGTCGCGGTCGATTTCGAGGTCGTGGATGCGGAGCAGGTCCGGCGGCGTCTCATACCGGTGGGCGCCGCGGAGGAGCGCCTTCGCCTGGCTGAGCAATACGGGGATGGAGATGGGCTTCGTCAGGTAGATGTCCGCCCCGACGTCGAGCCCCCGGACGTGCGTTTCCTCTTCGCTTCGGGCCGTCAGCATCATGATGGGGACGTGGCGGAGGCGCGCGCTCTGGCGCAGCCGCCGGCAGGCCTCGATGCCGTCCATCCGGGGCATCATGACGTCGAGGACGACGAGGTCGGGCGGCTCCGTTTCGGCGGACTCGAGCGCTTCCACGCCGTCGCGCGCGCGCCGCGTCTCGAAGCCGGCGCGCCGCAGGTTGTATTGCAGAAGGTCGAGGATGTCCTCTTCGTCATCGACGAGGAGGATCACGGGCGTGTCGGCGTTTTGCGCTTCGGCTTCCATGGTGATCGGGTGGGGCATCATGGCGAAAGACGGGGTAGGGTTCGGGGGAAAATTACACGCCGCGCCGGGCCGTCATGTTACCGCAGTATTAAAAACATATTCCCCGAGCGGTCGTAAAAGGCCGCGTTCGAACGATTTAGGCGTAGCTTCACACGTTCAAGCGCCGGCGCGCGGGCGCGGAGCCACGATCCGGCAAACATGAAAAGAGGACCGGCAGACATGAGAAGAGGCATTCGAGGCGGGCTGTGGGCGATGGTGGTGGCGGCGCTGCTCGGGACGTTCGGGGAGGCGGCCGGGCAGGATGCGCACGCCGTCACCCTCGCGGCGGTCAAATACGGCGGCGGCGGGGACTGGTATCAGGCGCAGACGCCGTTGCCGAACTTCATCCGGTTCGTGCAGGAGAACACCCTCATCGACGTCGCGCCCGAGGCGAAGGTGGTCGAACTCACGAGCGACAAGCTCTTCACGTTCCCCTTCCTCTTCCTCTCCGGCCACGGCAACGTCAGGCTCAGCGAGGACGAGGCCGCCCGGCTCCGGCGATACCTCATCGGCGGCGGCTTCCTCTACGTAGACGACGACTACGGGATCGACAAGTACATCCGGCGGGAGATGAAGAAAGTCTTCCCCGAACTCGAGTTCGTCGAACTGCCGTTCGGGCATGAGATCTACCACACCCACTTCGAGTTTTCGAACGGCCTGCCGAAGATCCACGAGCACGACGGCAAGCCGCCGCAGGGCTTCGGCCTGATCTACGGCGGGCGGCTCCTCGTCTATTATACGTACGAGACGAACATCAGCGACGGGTGGGAGTCGCCCGAGGTGCACCACGATCCGCCCGAGAAGCGCCGGGCCGCCCTCCAAATGGGCGCGAACATCCTGGCGTACGCCCTGATGCATTGAGCGACGGCCGGGCCGGCGGCCTGTTTACGACATACGCACAGCGAAACACCCAACGAATCACAGCCCGCCCCCGGCCATGCGCATCCTCCTTTCCCTTCTCGCCGGTTTTGCCCTTGCCGTGCTCGTCTTCACCAACCCCGGCATGGATGATTTTCAGGCATTCGTCCGGGCGCGCTCGGAGACGGTGATCCGGGAAGAGGCGGGCGAAGGGACCTTCGGGCGCATGCTCTCGCGCTTCGGCGCGCAGGTGGCGGGCGCGCTCGTCAACCGCGTCAGCGACCGCGACAACTACGGCCTCTTCAGCGTCTACACCATCGACTTCGGCGGCGACGGACAAGCGGACGAGCGGTGGCGCTTCGTCGGTGCGGCGGGCCGTTTCTTCGAGATCGACGCGCCGGCCTCCCTCCGCAACGGCCGGAGGCGATAAAAGAAAAATTCGCGGGTTAGAAAAAGGGATTCTCTGTACCTTGCACCCGATCCCGGCCGCCGGTTCTTATCCACATTGGCATTCGAAAAAGAGATGACCGAACTCGAACGGAACGACCCCGAAGTGTATCGCGCCATTGAACAGGAGGTGGAGCGCCAGAACAACGGCCTCGAGCTGATCGCCTCCGAAAACTTCGTCTCGAAGGCGGTGCTTCAGGCGATGGGCTCCGCGCTGACGAACAAGTATGCCGAGGGCCTGCCGGGCAAGCGCTATTACGGCGGCTGCCGGTTCGTGGACGTGGCCGAGAACCTCGCGCGCGACCGGGCGAAGACCCTCTTCGGCGCGGAGTGGGTGAACGTGCAGCCGCACTCGGGCGCTTCGGCCAACGCCGCCGTCTACCTGACGCTCCTCCAACCCGGCGACACCTTCCTCGGGCTCGACCTCGCGCACGGCGGCCACCTGACGCACGGCAGCCCGGTCAACTTCTCCGGCCTCCTCTATCACGCCGAGTATTACGGCGTCGAGAAAGACGGGCCGATGGCGGGCCGCATCGACATGGACAAGGTGCGGGACAAGGCGCGCGCCCTCCGCCCGAAGATGATCTCCATCGGCGCGAGCGCCTACCCGCGCGACTTCGACTATGCCGCTTTCCGCGCCATCGCCGACGAGGTGGGGGCGTTCCTCTGGATGGACATGGCGCATCCGGCGGGCCTGATCGCCGCCGGCTTGCTCAACGACCCGTTGCCGCACGCGCACATCGTCTCGACGACCACCCACAAGACGCTTCGGGGGCCGCGCGGCGGGATGCTCCTCCTCGGCCAGGACTACGAGAACCCGTTCGGGAAGGTCGCCCCGAAGAGCGGGCGCGTCAAGCGGATGAGCGAACTGTTCGACTCGGCGGTGTTCCCCGGCACGCAGGGCGGCCCGCTGATGCACGTCATCGCGGCGAAGGCGGTGGCCTTCGGCGAGGCGCTCCGGCCCTCGTTCAAGGCCTACGCCGAACAGGTGATTAAGAACGCGAAAGCCATGGCCGATGCCTTCCTCGAACGCGGCTACGAGGTCGTCTCCGGCGGCACGGACAACCACCTGATCCTGATCGATCTCCGCAACAAAGGCCTCACGGGCAAGACGGCGGAGGCGGCGCTTCAGGCGGCCGAGATCACGGTGAACAAGAACATGGTGCCCTACGACGACAAGAGCCCCTTCGTCACGAGCGGCATCCGGCTCGGCGCGCCCGCGATGACCACGCGCGGCTTCACCGAAGACGAGTTCCGGCACGTCGTCGCCATGGTCGACCGGGTGCTGGCGCGCCCCGGCGACGAGGACGTGGCGGCGGAGGTGCGGGGCGAGGTGCACGAGCTGTGCCGCCGCTTCCCGCTCTACGATTTCGTGGTGGCCTGAGCCGGGGGCCGGAACGGATCGCGGGGCCGGACGGTTCACGCTATTCCGGCGGCCCGCCGCACCGCCGCCCGCATGATGACGAGGAGCCGCCGCGAGGAACGGCGCCTCCACCTTGACCTCCAGACACACCATGGCCAACGGTACGTTAAGCTCATCCTCTTATGCCGACCTCGTGGATCTGGGTCGCCGCCTCTACGACCGCGCGCTCGTGCGACGGGAGCAGGAAGCCATCACCGACCCGCGCGGGCAACCCATCGGGTGGCTGCTCGACACGCGCATGCCGATGCTCGACGGCGCGCTCTTCAGCGAGGTGGGCGAGGTGCTGGCCGAACGACTGCGGACCAAAGGCGTGCATCAGGTGGCGGGCTTCGGCTTCGGCGCGTTCGCGCTGGTGTGCGCCGCGCTCTCGGCCCCCGGCGCCCCGCGCTTCTGCGGCGGCTTCATCCGCGAGAAACGCAAACCCCACGGCCGACGCCGCCTCGTCGAAGGTCCGCTCGACCGCAGCCGCCCCGTCGTCCTGCTCGACGACATCCTCAACAGCGGCCGGAGCGCCTCGCGCGCGCTCTCGCTCCTGCGCGGCGACGGCTTCGAGGTGGTCGGCATCATGACCCTGTTCAACTTTACCTGGAGCGGCGGGCGCGCCCGCATGGAAGCGCAGGGCCTCTGGGTAGACGCTCTGCTCGACCTCAACCTCCGCGACAGCAGCCGGAGTAGCTCCGACTCCGCCTGAAACCCTTTGGCGCGCCTTCCGTTCGCCTGTGAATCCCCAACCTTGAGCCGCGATCCATGAAACGCTTCGGGACACGCACCGCCGAGAAGAAGCTCCCCGCCGGAATGCAGGGGGACGGCGCGGCCCGGCCCCCGGAGACGCCCTCACAGGCGGAAATGGCGGAGATGTCGTTTCTCGACCACCTCGAAGAACTGCGATGGGCGCTCATCAAGGGGCTCGGCGGCATCCTCTCCGTGACCATCGTGGCGCTCTTCTTCCGCCGCTGGATCATCGAAAACATCCTCCTCGGCCCGAAGAAGCCCGACTTCTTCATGTACAAGCTCTTCGGCATCGAGGCTACGGAGTTCGTGCTTCAGAACCGCACCATCACCGGGCAGTTCTTCGCCGACATCGGGACGGTCATCGCCGTCGGCGTCGTGCTCGGCTCGCCGCTGTTCGTCTACAGCATGTGGCGCTTCATCGAGCCGGGGCTGTATCCGAACGAGCGGAGCGGGCTGCGCTTCGCGGCCGTCTTCGCGACGTTCTTCTTCATGCTCGGCATCGCCTTCGGCTACCTGATCATCACGCCGCTGGCGCTGCAGTTCTTCGCCAACTATAGCATCTCCTCGGAAATCCAGAACGAGTTCGACATCACCAGGTACTTCAGCATGGTGACGTTCTGGTCGTTCGGCGTCGGGGTCCTCTTCGAGTTGCCGGTGGTGATCTACTTCCTGGCGAAGCTCGGCATCGCCACGCCCGAGATGTTGCGCCGTTTCCGCAAGTATGCCCTGATCGTGACGCTGATCCTCGGCGCGGTCTTTACGCCGCCGGACCCGATCTCGCAGGTGCTCGTGGCGATGCCGTTGCTCCTGCTCTACGAGCTGTCGATCCACATCGCCGTGGTCGTCGAACGGCGCCAGGCGCGGGCGATGAAAAAGGCGCTCGAATAGACCGGGACGACGCCGCCGAACCCAGGCATTTATACGGGGATCCCGTAACTTTTAGAGACACCGCCGCGCTAAACTTCGGACGGTTTTCCTCTGTACCCAGCCCGCAGGTCCGTTGTGATGAAGAAAAAGGCGCTCTTTCTCTCCGTGTTTTTCATGGCCACGCTCGCGCTCGGCATTTTCGTCGGCTTCTGGATGCCGCGCGACGACGACTTTTTCGCCCTTCGAAAGAACTATCAGATCTTCGGGGCGCTCTATGAGGAGCTGGTCGTCGGCTACGTGGACAAGCTCGATCCGGAGAAGATGATGCACACCGGCATCGACGCGATGCTCCGCGACCTCGATCCGTACACCAATTTCTACGACGAGGTCGACAATTCCGACATCGACATCATCACGCGGGGGCGATACGGCGGGGTGGGCCTGAGCGCGGCGGTCTTCAACGGCAAGATCACCGTGACGGCGCCGGTGGAGGGCACGAGCAGTTACAAGCAGGGCGTGCGCGCCGGCGACGTGATCACGCAGGTGGCCGGGCAATCGACCGAGGGGATGACGCTCGACGACGTGCGCAACCTGCTGCGGGGCGAGCCCGGCACGTCGGTCGAGATCACGGTGCGGCGTGAGGGCGAGCCGGATCCGTTGCACTTCGTGCTGATGCGCGAGGAGGTGCGGCTGAAGAACGTGGCCTACAGCGGCTTCCTCGGCGACGACCCGGCCTCGGGCATCGGCTACATCAAGCTCGAACGGTTCGCCAACGAAGCGCCGGCGGAGGTGCGGAAAGCGCTTCAGGAGCTTCAAAAGACGGGCGCGCTGCGCGGGCTCATCCTCGACCTGCGCGACAACCCCGGCGGGTTGCTCGAAGCGGCCGTCGAGATCACCGGGCTGTTCGTGCCGCAGAACGCCGCCATCGTCTCGACGCGGGGCCGGCTGCCGCAGAGCAAACACGTCTACCGTACGAAGCAGCCGCCCCTGGCCCCGGAGCTGCCGCTCGTGGTGCTCATGAACGAGCTGAGCGCCTCGGCCAGCGAGATCGTCGGCGGGGCCGTGCAGGACCTCGACCGGGGCCTCGTCGTCGGCACGCGATCCTTCGGGAAAGGGCTGGTTCAGATCGTCCGCCCGCTGCCGTACAACACCTCGCTCAAGCTGACCACGGCGCGGTATTACACGCCGAGCGGACGCAGCATCCAGGCCATCGACTATGGCGAGCACGACGGCTCCTCGGTGGCCATCGCCGACTCGCTCCGCCGCGCTTTTCTCACCGCGCACGGGCGCACGGTGATGGACGGACGCGGCATCGAGCCGGACGTGGAGGCCTCCCTCGGAACCCCGAGCGCGCTCGAACGGGCGCTCGACCGCCGGGCCGCGTTCCTCTTTTACGCCAACCACTTCGCCGCCGAACACCCGCTTCCGGAGACGGGCAACGACCGCGAGGCGCGCTTCTTCGAGCGCTTCGGAACCCCGGACGCCGAGGGCGACTTCGTGGTGACGGACGAGACGCTGGCGGACTTCCGGGCCTGGCTCGAGACGCAGGGCTTCTCGTACCGCACCGCCGCCGAGCGCGAGCTGGACGAGTTGGCCGAGAAGCTCGAAACGAGCGGCTACGATGAGACGAGCGACGAGATGGAGCGGCTCCGCGATGAGATCCGGCGCGAGAAGGCCGCCGACTTCGAGCGGCATCGCGAGCGGCTGAAGGCGCGGCTCCGCGACGAGATCCTGGCCCGCTACCTCGGCGAGTCGGCGCAGATCCGCACGTCGCTCCTGCGCGACGCACAGGTGCGCGCCGCCGAGCAAATGCTTCGAGACACCGCCGCCTACGCCCGGGCGCTCGGCGGGCGCTGACCTTGGCGCTCGCGCAGATCCTCGCGCTCGTCGGAGCCGGTCTCGCCGGGGGCTTTCTCGGCGGTCTGATCGGCGTGGGGGGCGGCGTCGTCTTCACCCCCGTGCTCTTCTTCTATTTTCAGCGCCTCGGCGTGGCCCCGGAAGCGCTCGCGCCGCTCACCATCGGCTCCAGTCTTTTTTGCACGCTCGTCGTGGCCGCGGCGAGCGCGTGGTTTCAATGCCGGCGCAAGGCCGTGCGCCCGCGTGTGGCCCTCGGCACAGGCCTTTCGAGCGTCGTCGCGGTGTACCTGACGACGCGCTTCGTGACGACGCAGCCGTGGTACGACGCCCGGGTCTTTCAGCTCGTCTTCAGCCTCGTTCTTGTCGTGGTCGTGGCGCGGATGGTGTGGCCCCGGCGCGTGGTTTCGAACGAGGGCTCCGAGCGACGAGCCGGCGGGCCGGTGCTCGCCGGTGTGGGCGCGGCGGCGGGAGCCGTGGCCTCCGCGGCAGGCGTGGGCGGAGGCGTGGTGCTCGTCCCGGCGTATCACGGCTTCCTCCGCATGCCGGTGGCCGTGGCCGTGGGCACCTCGAGCGCCACCATCGCCGTGATCGCGCTCGCGGGCGTGATCAGCTATGCCGTGACGGGCCAGGGAGCGCCCGTGCCCGAGACGGCCCTCGGATACGTCGACGTGGGACGAGCCCTGCTCCTCTCGGCGCCGGCCCTCCTCTCGGCGCGTTTCGGCGTGCGCCTTGCCCACCGCATCGACACCCGCGCGCTCCGCCTCATCTTCGCCGCCGTCGCCTGCTTCGTGGCCGCGCGCCTGATCCTCGGCGCGCTCGGCGGCTGACCTCGAAGTCAAGCGAAAAGCGCGGTCTCTTCGGGATAGTCGCGCACACGCAAGCTCGGCGGCAGATCATGCCAGTTGCTCCCTTTGTTGTCCTGCGTGCCCATACGCCGGGCCCAGACGCTGCCCAACTGTTTGAAAAAGAAGCGGACGTCCTTCTCCCGACATTGCCTCAAAATATCCCGCACCCATGCTTCTTCCATCGGCCTTGCATGCCACCCGCTTTCTCCTCCCACGATCACCCAGTGAATACCGTCGAGGTTGAGTTCCGGCAGCGGCCCGAGCAAAGGTTCGAGCGAGAGAAAGCGGACGTGCGCCGACGTGCGCCGAAGATGATCCACCCGGTGGAGCACGCGATCGTCCTCGACGCTCGTGCCCATCCACACGTTCGGCGGCCACTCGATGACGGCATTGAGCGCCGCCGCGCGTTCGGGCCGTTTCGTGAGCACCTGAAACGTATGCCGGCGGGCTTGTCTCATCACCTCGAAGACTTGCAGAATGAATTCCGTGGGAACGCCCGGATGAAACAGGTCGCTCATCGAGTTCACGAAAATGATCCGGCTTTTCTTCCAGCGCAAAGGCGCCTCCAGCGTCTCGGGATGAATCCTGACGACGCCGTTGAAGTGGTTTTTGCCGGGATTCACCAGCCCTTTGTACTTCTCCTGTCCCATCCGCGCCAGCCGCTTCGTCAGGAACACGGCATAGCAGTGGTCACATCCCGCCGAAGCGCGGGTGCACCCCGTGACGGGGTTCCAGGTTGCCTCGGTCCATTCGATGCTGCTGGTGGCCATGACGATTTCCGGGAACGTTCTTTCGTCTGAGATGGAAATATATGCAATCTATGTGCATCAGAAAATATGTGCGACCGATCGCTTCTCATTTCAGAAGGTATTGCGCGATTCGGAGCGCAATGGAAGCGCCTTTCGGGTTGGCGGCGGCAAAGCACAACAGGTAGAGGGGACTCTTCCGAGCATTGCGCATCATGCGCGGGTTGGAGGCCACCGCCGGGAAGATGCTCTTGAGACGCTCGTTGTAATAATCGGCAATCGCTTGTGGGGTGGCCGTCTTAAGCTTGTGCTCCTCCTCCCCGAAAAGGGTCTGCTCCTTTCTTACCGCATAGAAGGCCGTGCGCCATTCCTTCGTGCCGAAAACACGATCCAGACGGTCTTCCCACGCCGGATTAATTTCCCCTGACCGCACGAGGAGGCGGTTCACGCCCACGCCGAGCGGAAACCAGATCCATACGTCGATGGCCTTGGTGTCCGCAATGGCTTCCATGGTTTCCCAGTTGACCTGCATGCCTGCCGGATCCAGAAAAAGCACCGCCCGGCGTCTGGTCCAGTCGCTTTTTTGACAGAGCTCCCGCAAGCGATCGTTGGCGTCTCCTTCCATCACCCGGATGCGTTTGTCTGGATATTTTTCCTGGAGTTTGACCAGGTTTGCGGCTGCCAAAGGATCGTTTTCGATGAAAAGGTATTTCTCGAAGCCGGGCTCCAGCGACAGGGCTCGCCTGGCAGAACCATGAATCAGCTCGCGGACTTCTTCAAAGAGATCCTTTTTGCCTGATGCGGCAAGCCGAATGGACCCGTCGCCCGCAAAGGCGTCGATGTACCATCGCTCGAAACGCTGCTTTTTGAGAGCCGTCAGGTAGGCTTTCAGATAGTTTTCGATGATGTCCAGCTTTTCTCGGGTCCATGATCCCCCAAATTCTCGCGCCATGACATGAATGTTTGGAGTTCGGGAAACACACTTCTTTATCCGTTAAACACGAAACTTGCCGATTCATAACTTTCGCCGCCGTCGCCTGCTTCGTGGCCGTGCGCCTGATCCTCGGCGCGCTCGGCGGCTGAGACGCGCTTCTCCTCCGCCTGCCTGACATCGTCCCCCGCATCCCGTATTTTGCCGCCCCCGCGCCTTCTCACCCTTCGTCATCATCCCCATCCACGCTCCATGAAACGCCTGTTCCTTCCCGCGCTTCTCCTTGCCCTCGCCGCGCCCGCAACGGCGCAGCCCGCCGCCCTCACCGTCAAAAAGATCATGCAGGACCCCGACGAGTGGATCGGCGGCCTGCCCTCGTCGCCGTTCTGGTCCGAAGACGGGGAAACCCTGTATTTCCGGTGGAACCCGCAGGGCCGGTTTCCTTCCGACTCGCTCTACGCCGTCTCGCGAACGGGCGGCGCGCCGGTGCAGCTCGCCCCGGACGAACGGCGCCGCGTGGAGCGCAGCCCCTCCTTCGACGGGTGGCATCACGGCGAGCACGTCTATGACCGCGACTTCCGGCGGAAGGTGTACGAGCGCGACGGCGACCTCTTCGTCTATGACCGCCTCACGGGCGAGCGCCGCCGCCTGACCCGCACCCGCGACCGCGAGACGAACCCGCACTTCACCGCCGACGGCGCGGGCGTCGTCTTCGAACGCGACGACAACCTCTTCCGCCTCGACTTCGCCACCGACGCCGTCATACAACTCACCGACCTTCGCGCGGGCAACGAGCCGAAGGAGAAGCAACCCGACGCCCAGGATGCTTTCCTCAAGGCCCAACAGCTCGAACTCTTCGAGGTCATCCGGGAGCGAAAAGAGCGGCGCGAAGCGCGTGAAAAGGCGCGGGAGCGGGAGCACAGGGCCGAAGGCGCGCCGCCCACCTTTTACACCGGCAAGAAACGCGTGCAACAGCTTCGCCTCGACCCCGCCGGGCGCTTCGTCTCGTTCGTCCTCGCCGAGACGCCGCCGCCGAAGCGGACCCTCGTGCAGGCGTACGTCACCGAGTCCGGCTATGCCGAAGACCTCAACGCCCGCGCCAAGGTGGGCGCGCCGGGCGGCGCCTCGACGCTCTACCTTCAAGACCTGAGCCGCGACACCACGTACGCCGTCGATCTGTACCGGCTGCCGGGCGCGTACGACGTGGTGCCGGCGCATCGGCGCGAGGAGGGCGTCGCGCCGGACTCTTCGAAAAAAACGCGCACGCTGTTTGCGTACGGCCCGTTCTGGAGCGGCGACGGGCGCTTCGCCGTGCTCGAAGTGCGCACGCGCGACAACAAGGACCGGTGGATCGCCCGCCTCGACCCCGAAACCGGCGGCCTCACCGTGCTCGACCGGCAGACCGACGAGGCGTGGATCGCGGGGCCGGGCATCTCGTGGTTCGGCGGCGGAAGCACGATGGGCTGGCTCCCCGACGACCGGCGCTTCTATTTTCAGAGTGAAAAGACCGGATACAGCCACCTCTATACGGTCGATGTGGAGACGGGCGCGATCCGGCAACTCACCGACGGCGCCTTCGAGGTCTTCGACCCGATGGTCTCAAAGGACGGGCGGACGTGGTTCTTCACGAGCAGCGAGGGCTCGCCGTTCGAACGACACTTCTACCGCATGCCCATCGACGGCGGCGAACGAACGCGCCTGACGACGATGACGGGCAACAACGCCGTCGCGCTCAACCCGGACGAGCAACGCATGGCGCTCCGGTATTCGTTCACGAACCGGCCGTGGGAGATCTACCTTCAGTCGCCCGGCGACGAGGCCCGCCGCGTCACACACTCGACGACCGAGGCCTGGGAGGCCTATCCCTGGCGCGCGCCGGACATCATCCGCATCGAGGCCTCGGACGGCGCGCGCGTGCCGGCGCAGATCTTCCTCCCCGAGCATCCCAACGGCGGCGCGGTGCTCTTCGTCCACGGCGCAGGCTACCTGCAAAACGTGCACAAGTGGTGGAGCGGCTACTTCCGAGAATATATGTTCCACAACCTCCTCACGGACCGGGGTTACGTGGTGATGAACGTGGACTATCGCGCCTCGGCGGGCTACGGGCGCGACTGGCGCACGGCCATCTACCGGCACATGGGCGGGCGCGACCTCCAGGATTACGTCGACGCCTCGCGATACCTGCAGGCCGAGCACGGCATTGCCCCGGAGCGGGTCTTCATCTACGGCGGCTCGTATGGCGGCTTCCTCACGCTCATGGGCCTGTTCACCGCGCCGGAGCGCTTCGGCGGCGGGGCGGCCCTCCGCGCCGTCACCGACTGGGCGCATTACAACCACACCTATACGGCGAACATCCTCAACACACCCGTCGAGGACTCGCTCGCCTTCGCCCGCTCCTCACCGATCTATTTCGCCGAGGGCCTCGAAGATCCGCTCCTCATCGCGCACGGCATGGTGGACACGAACGTGCATTTTCAGGACGTGGTGCGCCTGGCGCAGCGGCTCATCGAACTGGGCAAGGAAAACTGGGAGATGGCCGTCTACCCCGTCGAGAGCCACGGTTTCGTCGAGCCTTCGAGCTGGACGGACGAATACCGACGCATCCTCAAATACGTCGAGATGACCGTCGGCCCCCACGCGGGCGCGCGGCTCCCGGTGATGGAATAGTTCGGGGTCCGAACGTCCGAGACGGGCAGAGGGAACGGTGGGGGGTATGAATGTTGGGTGTTTGAGGGTACAGACCGGGCAAACGTGAGCCCCTGACGCCGAACGCCGCGAGCCCCCTTGACGCGACCGAAGGGGGCTCGCCTGACGCAAGCCGCCGGACGAGCCCCTTGACGGCCGCGAACACCGTGCGCCTTTCCTCACAGATGCACCGTGAGCGTCGCGCCGAAGAGATGGCCGTTGAAGTGGTATCGGCCCGAGTTCACCGTCGTGGCCGGTTGTCCCGGTTCAGGCTCACGCACGCGGCCCGCGCGTTCCTTCTGGCCGAGGTACTGATACGCCACGTTCACGGCAAAGCGGGGAGACGCCTGCCACGTGAAGCCTGCGGTGACGTGGTTGCGATCCGCCTCCGGGAGGAGGGGCGTCACCGTCTCGTCGGGCGCGGCGGCCTGGTTGAAGAGATATCCGGCCCGCAGCGTCAGCGTCTCGCTCATCGCATACTGCCCGCCCACGCGGATCCCGATCGTGTCGTCATAATTTTCGATCTGCACCGTATTCAGCGCCGGGTTGTCGAATTCGAGCTTGATCTCGTCGAACTTCGACCACTGCGTCCACTGAACGTCCGCGAGCACGGTGAGCCGGTCGGAGGCCGCATAGCTCACGCCGGCGACGAACTGCGCCGGCATCTCGATGGACGTCCGGACGCCCTGATCGCTGAGCAAGCCGCCGGAGCCGAACAGCCCGGCGCCCTGGAGCACCGCGTCGAGGGGCGTCCCCACCGGGAGACCGAAGGGGTTGGCGTCCGGAAGCACGATGCCCGTCGGGACGGCCTCGAAGTGCGCGTCGCCGTCATAGTCGAGCTTGATGCCCGTCATATATCGCACGCCGACATTGAGCCGGTCGGTGAGTTGGAAGAGCGCGCCCACGTTGGCTCCGACGCCCGTGGCCCCGCTGCCTTCGAGCCGCGCATCGGCGAAGGCGGTGTGAAACGGGATGCCCAGTTGCGCGAACGTCACGCCCGGCGGCAAGCCCGGCACGGGCTGCGTCGAGAGGTCGAGCCGCCGCCGCAGCTTCACGCTCCCGATGGCGAAGGTGAGCCCGCCGCCGACGGTCACCCGTTCGTGTAGCCGATAGGCGAGCGTCGGCTGGAGGTAGATCGACTGCAGGCCGTTGTCATAGCCGAGGAAAGCCCCGTCGAAATCCGCGGGCCAGACGGTGTCGAGACCATAAGGCACATAGACGCCCAGCCCTGCCGAAAAGCGGTCGGTGAAGCCATAGACGGCATACACGTGCGGCGCGGGGATCGGGTCGTTCTCCAGGTTCGTGACCGCGCCCGTGGCGTCGTCCGTGAAGTCGCCGTCGGCAACCACGAGGGTCACGCCGCCGCTGAGCGTCAGCCCCCGGCGCCCGACGAGGCCCGCGGGGTTGTAGAAGATGGCCGATCCGTCGTCGCACGGAAGCGCCACCGCCGTCTCGGCCCGGCCCATGGCGCAGGTGCTCTGTTCATAAATGCCGAAGCCCTGCGCGCGGACCGTTCTTCCCGAAAAAGCAAAGGCCGCCAGCGCCACGAACACGCCGAGCAGCCGTATCGTCAGATGAGATTTTCCATACCGTTTCATTGTTTTCCTCCTTCCGTCAAAATCAGCGATTCACTTGCACGCGACGCGCCTATATACTCCGGAAGGGAAGGAAATGCTGTCGTAACTCGCCGCCCCGTCGTGTAGGGCACGGCCCCTTCAACCTGTAGGGGATCCCCCTACATCTCGGCCGGGGCCGCCCGGGTTTTCGCCCGGCGTCAGGCCTCTTTTCGGCTCAGCGCGTACCGCTTCCGCACGTGCGGGTCGAGGTGGCGTTTGCGAAGGCGGATCGACTTCGGCGTCACCTCGATGAGTTCGTCCTCGCGAATGAACTCGATGGCCTCTTCGAGCGAGAGGCGGCGCGGCGGCACGATCCGCTCGAACGAATCGGCGGAGGCGGCGCGCATGTTCGTGAGCTTCTTCTCTTTGGTGATGTTCACCTCCAGGTCCACGTCGCGGCTGTTCTCGCCGACGATCATGCCGCTGTAGACCTCTTCCGTGGGGCCGACGAAGAGCTCGCCGCGCTCCTGAAGGTTGACCACGGCATAGCCGGTCACCTTGCCCCTTCGGTCGGCCACGAGCGCGCCCGTGGTGCGGTGCACGATCTCGCCCGCCATGGGACGGAAGCGGTCGAAGAGATGCGTCAGGATGCCGGTGCCTTTGGTGTCGGTCAGGAACTCCGTCCGGTAGCCGATGAGCCCCCGGCTCGGGATCTCGAACTCGAGCCGGACGCGCCCGGAGCCGTGGTTGATCATCTTCGTCATGACGCCCTTGCGCATGCCGAGCTTTTGCACGACCACGCCCATGAACTCCTCGGCCACGTCGATGAGCGCGATCTCGTACGGCTCGTGCTTCTTCCCGTCGATCTCCTTGATGATGACCTGCGGCATGCCCACGGTGAACTCGTACCCCTCGCGGCGCATCTGTTCGATGAGGATCGCCATCTGCAGCTCACCCCGCCCATAGACGAGGAAGCGGTCCGCCGAGTCCGTCTCTTCGATGCGCATGGCCAGGTTCGTTTCCGCCTCCTTGAGCAGCCGATCGCGGAGGTTGCGGGAGGTGACGTACTGCCCCTCGCGCCCGCTGAACGGTCCGTCGTTGATGCGAAACTCCATCGACATCGTGGGCTCGTCGACGTGGAGGGGCGGCAGCGGAAGCGGGTTCTCGGCGTCGGTGATCGACTCGCCGAGGCCGATGCCCGTCATGCCTGCCACGGCGATGATGTCGCCCGGCCCAACTTCGTCCACTTCCACGCGGTCGAGCCCTTCATAGACGAAAAGTCCCGTCACGGCGAGGATTTCCCGTGTGTCGTCGCGGTGGCAGACCATCACGCGGCTGCGGTTGCGGAGCGTGCCCTGTATGATGCGCCCGATGGCGAGCGGGCCGCGGTACGGATCCGGCTGCACGTTGGTGACGAGCGCCTGAAGCGGAGCCTCGGGGTCGCCGACGGGGGCGGGGACGGCTTCGAGGATGGCGTCGAAGAGCGGGCGGAGGTCCGTGAGGGGCGCGTCGAGGTCCGGCGTGCACTGTCCGTCGCGGGCCACGGCATAGAGGACGGGAAACTCGATCTGCGCCTCACCGGCGTCGAGGTCGATGAACAGGTCGTAGATCTCGTCGAGCACCTCGCGGGGACGGGCGTCCTGCCGGTCGATCTTGTTGATGACGACGATGGCGGGCAGCCCGAGCGCGAGCGCTTTCGAGAGTACGAAGCGCGTCTGCGGCAGCGGCCCCTCGGCGGCGTCGACGAGGAGCATCACGCCGTCGACCATGCGGAGCGTGCGCTCGACCTCGCCCCCGAAGTCGGCGTGCCCCGGCGTATCGACGATGTTGATTTTGACGCCCTCGTACGTGACGGCGGTGTTCTTCGCCATGATGGTGATGCCCTTCTCACGTTCGAGGTCCATCGAGTCCATCACGCGCTCCTGCACCTCCTGATGGGCGCTGAAGGTGCCGCTCTGCCAGAGCATGGCGTCGACGAGCGTCGTCTTGCCGTGATCGACGTGGGCCACGATGGCGATGTTGCGGAGGTCTCTGGGGGTCATCCGTTTCCTTGCTTTAACTCAAAATTTTACAAACGGAGACCCATAACCCCGCGAGACGCGAGATGTTGCCGGAGACCGCCCGCTCCCGCCCCGCCCCGGCGGCGAATTCACCCAAAGCGCACCCCTCACCCGGCGTGAGGATGCTTCTCGGCGGCGCGCAGTTGCCGCCCGTGCTCCTCGATGATGTCGAGCGAGAGCAGGGACTCGCGGACGAGCGCGAGCGCCCCGTATGCCAGGCACCCGATGCCCGCGCCGAGCAGGCCGAGGACGATCCACCGCGAGGCGTCCGACCACTCGAGGAAGAGGACGCCGAGCAGGCTCGCCAGCGCAAAGAGGGCCACGCACACGTAGAGCGCGACGAGCGTGTTCCGGAACAGGAACGCCCGCCGCATCAAGCGCCGCACCACGGCCTCCGAGGTCCGGCCCGTGTGTTCGAGGAGTTCGTGCATCTCGTCGTGGAGACGGTTGAAGCGGAACGCCGTGGAGAGGATGAGCAGCGCCACGCCGGGCAGGAGAATGAGCGGCGTCAGCCAGAGTCCGGTGAGGTCCATGATCGTGGAGCAAGAAGGAGCGGTCGGCGAAAAAGACGGGGGCGGGGGTCACATCGGGAGCGGTTCGTTCGTCCGGTCTGTGCCGGCCCGCATGGGTTAGGTGCAGCATCTCATCCAAACGTTAACGAAAGCCGCCATGCTCCCCCCTGATGCGCAAACGCCGCCGACGAGATCGCGCCGACGGTGGTCACCTGCCGCCAGGTCGCCTGCCGGGCGCGCCGCGTTCATTCCCGAAGCGCCAGCCGGACCATCTCGTCGGCGGACTGAAGGCCGGGATGTGCGCGAAGCACCTTCCGAAGGGCCTTCTCGGCGGCGGCGCGGGTGAGACCGAGCGTTTCGAGCGCCGCGAGGGCGTCGGCGCGCGCGGCGGCGAGGCTCTCCGAGCCGCCCCCGAGCGGCGCCGCGCCCGCCCCGCCGAGGTCGATCCGCGCCAGGCGGTCCCGCAGTTCGACGACCATACGCTCCGCCGTCTTCCGCCCGACGCCGGGGATGCGCGTGAGCAGGGACGGGTCGCCTTCGAGCACGCAGTCGCGTAGTTCCGCCGGGCGCATGGCCGAGAGCGCCGCCAGCGCCAGCTTCGGCCCGATACCCGAGACGCCGAGCATCGTCTCGAAGACGGCCCGCTCGGCCTTCGTCGTGAAGCCGAACAGGAGGACCGCGTCTTCGCGGACGTAGTGGTGCGTGTGGAGCGTCGCCGCCGCGCCCACGGCGGGCAAGGCCTCGTACGTGGACGTGGGGATCAACACGCGATACCCCAGCCCCTGCACGTCGAGGACGACTTCGGTGGGTTTCTTCTCGATGAGCTTGCCGGAGACGTAGGCGATCATTTCGGTGTTTGGGTGTGTGGAATGTGTGGGTGGGGGGGTCGAGCGCGTTTGAGCATGCCGGCCCATCACCGGCGGCTGAGCGTCAGGAGCGCGGCGGCGGCGACCGTGGTGAGCGCGGCGGAGACGAGGAAGGCCGCCGGCATACTCACGCCCTGCCAGAGCCCGCCGAAGAGGAGCGCGCCGGGGAGGGCAAGCAGCCCCGAGAGCATGTGATAGAGGCCGAAGGCCGTCGCTTTCTGATCGGGCGCGGCATAGTCGCCGATGAAGGCCCGCTCGGCTCCTTCGGTGAAGGCGGTCGCGGCGGCATAGACGAGGAAGAGCGCCCACGCGCCCGCGAGCGTCACCGGCACGAGCGCCAGCGCCGCCAGCATGGCCACGCGCCCGCCCCACCCGACGACGACCACCGGCAGCCGCCCCCACCGGTCGGACAGCTCGCCGCCGACGCCCACCACCACGGCCCGCACGCCATGCGCCGCCGCCCACAAGAGCGGCATCCACGCCGGCGCGACGCCCTGTTCGTTCGCCCAGAGCACGAGGAACGCGTCCGGCGCGTTGGCCAGCGCGAGGCCGCCCGCCGCCGCCACCATCGCTCGGAGCCGCCGGTCGAGGCCGCGCCACGAGAGCGGCGGCAGGACCTTCGGCTCCGCGCGCGGGTGGTCCTTCGGCAGCCCGCGCCAGAGGATCGCCAGAAGCACGACGCCGGGGATCACCGAGAGGAGGAACACGTCGCGCATCCCGACGCCGGACTGAAGGAGCGCGAACGCCGCCAGCGGCCCGAGCGTCGCCCCCGCGTGGTCCATCGCGCGGTGGAAGCCGAAGGCGCGACCCCGGTTCTCACGCCCCACCGCTGCCGAGATGAGCGCGTCGCGGGGAGAGGTGCGGATGCCTTTGCCCACCCGGTCGAGGAAGCGGAGGCCGAGCACCGTGCTCCAGCCCGTCGCCAGACCGATGAGCGGGCGCGCCACGTTCGAGATCCCATAGCCGCCGAGGACGAACGCCTTGGGGTTCCGCCGCCGGTCCACGGCGCGCCCCGAATAGAGCTTGAGCAGGCTTGCCGTCGCCTCGGCCACCCCCTCGATCAGTCCCACCACCGCCGGTCCCGCCCCCAGCGTCGCCGTCAGAAACAGCGGCAGGATGGGCGTGATCATCTCGCTGGCGATGTCATTGAAAAACGACACCAGCCCGAGAATGATGACCGTGCGCGGCAAAAAACGGCGTTTCATTGAGTCGTACGCTGAGGCGTTGAACGTTATAACGTCGTCCAAACGCATTACCGAACAAGCGCCTCACTTCCCCTCATACGGCGCGCCTTTCTCGATCCACGCCGGGGCGGGTGCGCCTTTGAGGTAATGATCGAAATACTGCTTCATCCGCATGGCCCAGTCGAGCTTGTTCGCATAGGTCGCCGGGTGATGATCCTCGCCCCGGTATTCGAGGAAGACCGACTCCTTGCCGAGGCGGCGGAGCGCAAGGTAGAGTTCGATGCTCTGATACCACGGCACCGCGCCGTCGTCGTCGCCGTGGATGATGAGGAGCGGGGTGTGGATGCGGTCGGCGAAGAAGAGGGGGGAGTTGTCGATGTACCGATCGCGGGCTTCCCACAGGCTCCCGCCGATGCGGCTCTGCGTCTTCTCATACTGAAACTGCCGCGCGAGCCCGCTTCCCCAGCGGATGCCGCCGTACGCGCTCGTCATGTTCGAGACCGGCGCGCCCGCGACGGCGGCCTTGAAGATATTCGTCTGCGTCACGACGAAAGCCGTCTGATAGCCGCTCCACGAGTGCCCGTGCAGCCCGACGGCGTCCGGGTCGGCCAGCCCCATGTCGATGAGCTTGTGCACGCCCGGCACGAGGGCCTTCGTCGCCGAAAAGCCGGGCCGTCCGATCTCGAAGCGCACGTCCGGGAGGAAGACGACGTACCCGTTCGAGACGTAGAGCGGGAAGCTCGGCCGGTGGTTCACCACCGGGTCGTTGAAATCGTGGAGGCGCTGCGACATGAACCGGTAGAAATACACGAGCACCGGATAGCGCTTGCCCGGCTCATAGTCGTCCGGCTTGATGACGACGCCCTGAAGCGGGAGGCCGTCGTCGCTCCGCCATTCGACGAGCTCCGAGGCGCCCCATGCGAAGGGGTCGCGCTGGGCGTCGAGGTCGGTGATGCGGCGCGGCTGTGCGAAAGCCGGATCGCTCACCCACAGATCGGGGAATTCGTCGTAATCCTCGCGGGTGAAGAGGTACACGTCGGCGTCCTTCGCCTTCGCGAGGAAGTCGAACTTTTTCTCTTCTTCGAGCAGCCGTTCGACGCCCGTCTCTCCGATGACCGCGCGATAGAAGCCGAAGTTTTTCCGCCGGTTGTGATACGAGGAGAGGAGCACCGATTCGCCCTCTTCGAAGAACGTTTGCTCGGGGTCGGTGCGGACGATGCGGAAGGTGCGTCCGGTGGCGCGGCCCTCGCCGCCGGTGAGGCGCGCGGGCGCGGAGCCGTCGGTGGGGAAGCGCCACACGTCGTACTTGTCGTTGATGAGCACGGCCCGGTCGCCTGCCACCCACCCGGCGACGCCATAGCCCGGCGCCTCGCTCGGGTAGTCGTGGTCCTCATTGGCAAAGGGCACGCCGAGGTCCTCGGTGAGGGTGCGCGTCGCGCCGCTCTCGACGTCGTAGAGGTACCAGTGCGGCGTTTTATAATAGGTCACGAAGCGTCCTTCCGGCGAGAGGCTCACCGCATTGCTCAGCTTCTCGGCGATCTTCGTCTTCGCGCCGTCGGAGAGGCGGATGACGTACGGGTCGAAGAAAAAGCCCTCCCACGTGCGCAGTTTGTAATAGGGGACTTCGGCGCGCCCGAGCATGACGCGGGCGTTCTCCGCCGTGCCCTGCCCCCACACGACGCGGTCGGCGAGCGGGACGACGCGCCCGTCGGCGCGGTGATAGACGGCCTCATACGTGCGATCGCGGCTCTGCTTCCACTGCTTTTTCTGGTTGGGGATGATGAGCGAGTCGTTCCAGTGCCACACGTCCACGGTGCGCTTTTCGAGGATCGCGTCCACGTCGTACGGATCGGCGGCGGTGGTGTCGTCGGAGGCTTCGTCCTCGTCGGGCCACACGGGGCGGAAGCCGAAGAAGAGGCGTTCGCCGTCTTTCGTCCACCGGAGGCTGTTTTTCGCGGGGAGGGTCCATCCGTCGGGTGCGTCTTCGGGCGTGGCGGCTTCGCGCGGGGCCTGGCCGTCCCACACGTACAGCGTGGCCGGGCCGGGCTCGCCGTCGGCGTCGTCGGTGGCGGCGAGGAAGGCGAGGCTGCCGTCGGCCTTGCTCCACGTCAGGCCGGCATAGTGGCCGCGCGGGCGGGCGTCGAGGGTCGTCGCGGGCGCGTCGGCGTCGCGGAGGTCGCGCACGTAGAGGCCGTCGCGGGCGCTGTCGCGGGCGGCGACGGCGTACGCCACGAAGCGCCCCGCCTCATCGAAGGCGAAGGCGCGCACGTCCGGAACGTCGATCTCGCGGCCCGTGCCGAGTTCGCGAAGCACGAGCGGCGCGCCGGGTTTGCGCTTGTCTTTCTCGCCTTCGGCCTGCGACGTGTCCTTCGGCGCGACGTGGAGCGCGGCCAGCCACGCGCCGTCTTTCGAGAAGGCGAACGACTCCACCGAGTCCACCATGACGACCTCGCCGTCGGCGGTGCGAAGCAGGGCCATGCCGGGCTTCGGCTTCTCCTTCGCGTCCCCGGCCTTCTCGGTCTCCGCGAACGGCGGTTCGAGGCGCATCGCCACCCACGCGCCGTCCTTCGCGATCACGGGCCGGCTGCCGCGCGGCACGACGTACCGGGCCTCACCCGCCACGGCCCGTACGACCGCCTCGCCGTCGCCCCGGTCGGGAGCGGCGGTGAAGGCGAGCCACGCGCCGTCGTCCGAGATCACAGGGTCGTCGATGGTTTGAAAGCGCATCAGGTCGGTGAACGTGAGGGCGCGTTTTTCCTGGGCGAGGAGCGGGTGCGCCAGGCAGAGGGCGAGCGCGAAGATCGGCCACAGACGGCGCACGCGCGGGAAGCAAAACGGGTTCATGAGCGGGGAAAACTGCGTGGGACGGATCGAGGGCAGGGGAAGAGAATAAACCCCGTCGCCCGGATGCGCAAGAAAGACCCGTGACCGGTGCGGGATTCCCCGGCCGTTGCCTTGACATTTCATCGTGAAAACCTTTACATACGGGCGACCGCACCAGCCTTGCGGTCGTCCGGTCTCCCCTTCCGCCCCGCGCGTTCCGCGCCGCCCCCTTGCCGGAACGCCGCCCCAACCCGCGAATCGTATGGATCGATCCCTGAGCGCGCGCCTGAGCCTGATGATGTTCCTTCAGTTCTTCGTCTGGGGCGCGTGGTACACCACGGTCGCCGTCTACATGAACAACCACGGCATGGGCGACCTGACGCACTGGCCGTACACGGTCAACCCCATCGCCGCCATCGTCGCGCCGTTCTTCCTCGGCCTCGTCGCCGACCGGTACTTCGCCACGGAGAAGGTGCTCGGCGTGCTCCACGTGCTCGGCGGGGCGGTCATGCTCGTGACGCCGCAGACGAGCGGGACGCCCGTCGTGTTTATCCTCATGCTCCTGCTCTACAACCTGTGCTACATGCCCACGCTCGGGCTCTCGAACTCGCTCGCCTTCCACCACATCGAAGATCAGGAAAAGCAGTTTCCGCGCATCCGCGTCTTCGGCACGCTCGGGTGGATCGTGGCGGGGCTCTTCGTGAGCTTCGTGCTCGGGCGGTTCGTGGCCGAAAACGTCTTGCCCGAACAGACGGCGCTGCCGCTCTATACGACGGGCTTCGCCAGCATTTTGCTCGGCCTCTACAGCTTCACGCTCCCGCATACGCCCCCCGTCGCCGCCGGCCAAAAGGTCTCCCTTCGAAGCATCCTCGGTCTCGACGCCTTCGAAAAGCTCGGCAGCAAACCCTTCTATATCTTCATCGTCAGTTCGCTGCTGATCTGCATACCGCTGGCGGCCTACTACAACTTCACGCAGATCTTCCTCGAAGCCACCGGCTTCAAGAACATCGCCGGGACGCAGACGCTCGGGCAAATGTCGGAGGTGATCTTCATGTTGCTCATGCCGTTCTTCTTCATCCGCCTCGGCGTAAAGTGGATGCTGGCCGTGGGCATGGGTGCGTGGGTGCTCCGGTACGTGCTCTTCGCCGTGGCCGCCCCTGCCTCGGTTTTCTGGATGATCATCCTCGGCATCCTCCTCCACGGCATCTGCTACGATTTCTTCTTCGTCACCGGCCAGATCTACGTAGACAAAAAATCGACGGCGGACATTCGCGGGCAGGCGCAGGGGTTCCTCGTCTTCATCACGTACGGCGTGGGCATGCTCATCGGGGCGCAGGTGGCGGGCAACCTGTACAACGTTTTCCTCGGGGACGCGGGCGCGCTCACGCTCGATCAGTGGCAGAGCTTCTGGTTCATCCCCGCCGCCTTCGCCGCCGCCGTGATGGTCTTCTTCATCCTGACGTTCAACGACCGGGTCGCGCCCGAGGAGATCGCGCCGATGGCGCAGCCCGCCTCGGAGACACCGGTCGAGCCTGCTCCGTGACGCGCGATGCGCCGGGGCGCGCGCCCTCATCAACGTTCAACTACCCAACCTCCCAACCTTTCTCATGAACCGAAGAGAAGCCATCAGGCGGGTGGGTCTGCTCTGCGGCGGCGCGCTCTATGCGCCCGCGGTGGCGAGCCTGCTCTCCGGCTGCCGGACCGACGGCGCGGCGGCGTTCACGCCGCGCACCCTCACGCCCGAGCAGAACGACCTCGTCGTCCACCTGACCGAGATGATCATCCCCGCCACCGACACGCCGGGCGCGAAGGCTGCCCGCGTCAACGCGTTCATCGACCTCATCCTGACCGACTGGGCCCCCGACGCCGACCGCGAGCACTTCCTCGCCGGTCTCGCCGGCGTGGACGCCCGGAGCCGGGAAGCGCACGGCGTCGCTTTCCTCGAAGCCGCGCCCGAAGCGCAGGTCGCGATGATGCAGGCGATGGAGCAGGAGGCGCTCGCCGCGCCCCCGAACGAGGCCCTGCCGCCGTTCTTTGCCATGCTCAAACAGTTGACGCTCCTCGGCTACTACACCTCCGAGATCGGCGCGACGCAGGAGCTTCAGTGGCTGGCCGCGCCGGGCCGATACGACGGCTGCCTCCCCCTCGAAGAAGTCGGGCGCGCCTGGGCCTGAGGCCGCACACCAACGCTCCGAGCCGCGCGCGAGACCCACGGAAACGCGGGCGACTCCTTTCAAACCAGATCAGAGATCATGTTCGAAAACATTCACATCCAGGCGCGCGAGGAATACGACGCCATCGTGGTCGGCTCCGGCATCACCGGCGGGTGGGCGGCGAAAGAGCTGACCGAGAAAGGGCTGAAGACGCTCGTGCTCGAACGCGGGCGCAACATCGTCCACGGCAAGGACTACATCACCGAGCACAAGGGCAACTGGACGTTCAAGTTCCGGGGCCTCGGCGATCGGAAGAAGCTCGAAGCCGAGTATCCGGTCCAGAGCCGAAGCGGGCCCGTGCGCGAGGACAACCTCCACTTTTTCATCAAAGACAAGGACTATCCGTACGTCGAGGTCAAGCCGTTCACGTGGGTTCAGGGCAACCAGCTCGGCGGGCGTTCGCTCACCTGGGGCCGGCAGTCCTACCGGTGGAGCGACCTCGACTTCGGGGCCAATCTGCGCGAGGGCATCGCCGTAGACTGGCCGGTCCGGTATAAGGAGATTGCCCCGTGGTACGATTACGTGGAGGATTTCGTGGGCATCAGCGGGCAGCCGGAGCGGCTCCCGCAACTGCCCGACAGCCGCTTCCTCCCGCCGATGGCCCTGAACTGCGTGGAGCAGAAGGTGCGCGACGACATCAAGGCGCATTTCCCCGAGCGGACGATGACCATCGGGCGCACGGCCATCCTCACGCGGCCCCACCGGGGGCGGGCGGCGTGTCACTATTGCGGCCCGTGCTCGCGCGGATGCACGCCCGGCGCGTACTTCTCCAGCCTCAGCTCGACGCTCCCCGCCGCCCGCGCCACGGGCAACCTCACCATCCGCCCCCACAGCCTCGTCCACAGCATCATCTATGACGAGGAGAAGGACCGCGCCACCGGCGTCCGCGTCATCGACGCCGAGACGAAGGAGATGACCGAGTACTTCGGACGCATCATCTTCCTGTGCGCCTCCACCCTCAACTCGACGAAGATCCTGCTCAACTCGAAAACGTCGCGCTTCCCGAACGGCCTCGGCAGTTCGAGCGGCGAGCTCGGCCACAACCTCATGGACCACCACTTTCAGGTCGGCGCTTTCGGGGAGATGCCGGGCTTCGAGGACAAGTACTATTTCGGCGTGCGGCCCAACGGCATCTACATCCCCCGCTATCGCAACATCGACGCGAAGACGAAGCAGGCCGACTTCGTGCGGGGCTATGGCTATCAGGGCGGCGCGAGCCGCTCGAGCTGGCGGCGCGGCATGGACACCCCGGGCTTCGGCGCGGACTTCAAGCACGGCCTCCGCGAGCCCGGCCCCTGGCAGATGTTTCTCATCGCTTTCGGCGAGATGCTCCCGCGCCACGAGAATCACGTCTCGCTCGACCCCGAGCGCACCGACCCGTGGGGCATCCCGCTCCTTCGCATCGACTGTTCGTATGGCGAGAACGAGATGGCGATGCGCCGGGACATGGCCGTACAGGCCGCCGAGATGCTCGAAGCCGCCGGGTGCCGAAACATCGAGACGTACGACCGCTACGTCGAGGGCGGCCTCGGCGCGGAGCCGGGTCTCGGCATCCACGAGATGGGCACCGCCCGCATGGGCCGCGACCCGAAGACCTCCGTGCTCAACGCCCACAATCAGGTCCACGACGCCCCGAACGTCTTCGTCACCGACGGCGCGTGCATGACCTCCTCGGCATGCCAGAACCCCTCGCTCACGTACATGGCCCTCACCGCCCGCGCCGCCGACTACGCCGTGGCCGAGATGAAACGCGGCAACCTGTGACCCTTTAATCCTACCCCGATGAACCGACGAACGTTCATACAAGCTTCGGCCGCCGCACTCGGTGGACTGGCGATCGGAGGATGCGCCCGCGAGAACACCGACGCCGCCCGCGAGGCCGACATACCCGGCCACCGGCTCGAACGCATCGGCCTTCAACTCTACACCGTGCGCTCACTCCTGGAGCAGGACTTCGCGGGCACGCTCGAAAAGGTGGCGGAGATCGGCTATAAAGAGGTCGAGTTTGCCGGGTATTACGGGCACGGCCCCGACGACGTGAAGGCGCTGCTCGGGCGGCTCGGCCTCGCCGCCCCCTCCACACACGTGCTCCTCGACGCCCTCGCGCCCGACGCGCTCGAGGCCACCGTGGCCAACGCCGTCGCCATGGGGCACCGGTACCTCGTGATGGCCTGGCTCTCGGAAGACCAGCGCGCCTCGCTCGATGACTACCGACGCCATGCCGGCCTGTTCAACCGGGCGGGCGAGGCGTGTCGCGAAGCCGGGCTTCAGTTCGCCTATCACAACCACGACTTCGAGTTCATGGACCTCGACGGTGTGCGCCCGTACGACCTCCTCCTGGCCGAGACCGACCCGGACCTCGTCCGGATGGAACTCGACCTGTACTGGATCACGAAGGCCGGAGCCGACCCTCTGGACTACTTCGAGCGCCACCCGGGGCGCTTCCCGCTGTGCCACGTGAAGGACATGGCCGCCGACGGCGAGATGACCGAGGTGGGCGCGGGAACGATCGACTTCGCGAGCCTCTTCGCCCATGCGAGCGAGGCCGGGCTGACGCACTATTTCGTCGAGCACGACCACCCCGCCGACCCGCTCGCGAGCATCTCCGCGAGCTTCGCGTACCTCAGTAAACTGACGTTTTGATATCCGTTCAAACGTTCGAAGGTCGAACGTTTACCCCTCCCCTAACGCACATACGAATGCCTCTCGGAAGAAAACTGCGGTACGGAATGGTCGGCGGCGGGCCGGGCGCGTTCATCGGAGCCGTCCACCGGCGGGCCGCCGCGCTCGACGGCGAGATGGAACTCACGGCGGGCGCGTTCTCCTCGGACCCCGCCCGGTCCCGGCAGATGGGCGCGGAGCTTTTCCTCGACCCGCGCCGCGTCTATGACTCGTATGCAGAGATGGCCGAGCGGGAAGCCGCGCTCCCGGCGGACGAGCGCATCGACTTCGTGTCCATCGTCACGCCGAACCACCTGCACTTCTCCGCGGCGAAGGCCTTCATCGAGGCGGGCTTCCACGTGGTCTGCGACAAGCCCATGACGACCACGCTCGAAGACGCCGAGGCGCTCTGTCGCCTCGTGAAGGCGCGCGGCGTAGTCTTCGCGCTGACGCACAACTACACCGGCTACCCGATGGTCAAACAGGCGCGCGCGATGGTGCGCGAGGGCCGGATCGGCGCGGTGCGGAAGGTCATCGTCGAATACCCGCAGGGGTGGCTGGCGCAACCCATCGAGCGGGAGGGACAGAAGCAGGCCGCCTGGCGCACCGACCCGAAGCTGGCCGGCGCGGGCGCCCTCGGCGACATCGGCACGCATGCCGAGCACCTCGCGCGATACGTGACCGGGCTGGAGATGGAGGCCCTCTGCGCCGAGGTGACGACCTTCGTCGAGGGGCGCGCCGTCGATGACGACGTGAGCATGCTCATCCGCTACGTGGGCGGGGCGCGCGGCCTCCTCCACGCCTCCCAAATCTGCGTGGGAGAAGAGAACGGCCTGAACCTTCGCGTCCACGGCGCGGAAGGTTCGCTCCGGTGGTTTCAGGAGAAGCCGAACGTCCTGTATCACCGCACGGCGGACGGTCCCGAACGGATCCTCAAACGCGGCAATGCCTACCTCGCGCCCATCGCCGCGCACAACACGCGCCTGCCGCCCGGTCATCCCGAGGCGTTCTTCGAGGCCTTCGCGAATGTTTACCGGAACGCCGGGCGCACCATCGCCGCCCGCCTCGCCGGAGCGGAACCGCACCCGTTCGACCTCGACTTCCCGACCGTCGCCGACGGCGCCGTGGGCGTGCACTTCATCCGGAACGCGCTCGAGAGCGGCCGCCGCCGCGCATGGGTGGATGCCCGCTACATTCCGCCCGCCTGACCGCGCTCCGGGGAGGATTGTTTTCCCCTTTTTCGGTACTTTGCCGGAAACGCTCTCCTCCCTTCCTCCTTCTGAAAGCCCCCCCTCCGACATGGGACGTCCCGTCACGCTTTTCACAGGCCAGTGGGCCGACCTTCCGCTGGCGACGCTTGCCGAGAAAGCCGCCTCCTGGGGCTATGACGGCCTCGAACTCGCCTGCTGGGGCGATCACTTCGACGTGCGCCGGGCGCTCGAAGACGACGCCTATTGCGCGGGCCGCCGCGACCTCCTCGCCCGGCACGGGCTGGAGGTGTATGCGATCTCGAACCACCTCGTCGGGCAGGCCGTGTGCGACCTCATCGACGCGCGGCACGAGGCCATCCTGCCGCCGCACGTGTGGGGGGACGGCAACCCGGTGGGCGTGCGACGCCGCGCCGCCGAGGAGATGCAGGCCACCGCCCGCGCCGCCGCCCGCCTGGGCGTGAAGGTGGTCAACGGCTTCACCGGAAGCAGCATCTGGCACCTGCTCTACGGCTTCCCCCCCGTCAGCGAGGCCGCCATCGAAGCAGGCTTTGCCGACTTCGCCGCGCGGTGGAACCCCATCCTCGACGCCTTCGATGAGGCGGGCGTCCGCTTCGCCCTCGAAGTGCATCCGACCGAGATCGCCTTCGACCTCGTCACCGCCGAGCGGGCCGTCGAAGCCGTCGGCTCCCGGGCCGCCTTCGGCTTCAACTTCGACCCGAGCCACCTCGGCTATCAGGGCGTCGATTACGTGGCGTTCCTCGAACGTTTCGCCGACCGCATCTATCACGTGCACATGAAAGACGTGTGGTGGTCGCACACGCCGCGCGGCTCGGGCGTCTTCGGCGGGCACCTGCCCTTCGGCGACCGCCGCCGCTTCTGGGACTTCCGCTCGCTCGGACGCGGCTCCATCGACTTCGAGGAGATCCTCCGCATGCTCAACCGCATCGGCTATGACGGCCCGCTCTCGGTCGAGTGGGAGGACAGCGGCATGGACCGCGAGCACGGCGCCGAGGAGGCGTGCGCCTTCGTCCGCGCCGTCGACTTCCCGCCCTCCGCCGTAGCCTTCGACGCCGCCTTCTCCGAGGGTTAGCCCCGGCGCCCCCCTCTTCTCCCGGGGTTCGTCCATCCGGCGCAAGGGGAGCCGCGCCCGATAAAAGCCGGCCTCGGCGGGGTCGAGGTCGAAGCGCTCCACCCCTTCCCGAACGCATTCCCCCGAAAAATGAACGCCCCGTCTCTTCCCGAAAAAGCCGCCACCGTGGTGATGTTCGTGTTCTTCGTATACGCGACGGTGGTGCAGTTCAACGATCCGGACCCCTTGATCTGGGCGCCGATGTATGGGATCGCCGCCCTCCTTTGCGCGGGCTACCTCACGGGCCGTCTGCCCGTACGCGCGGCGGGTGTGTACACGGGCCTCGTGGTGGTCTATGCGCTGTACCTCGCCTTCCGTCTGGCCTCGCGGCGCCTCTTCTTCGACGAGCACGAGATGGCGGGCATCGTCGAAGAGGGGCGCGAGATGCTCGGCCTCGTCATCGTCGCCGCGTGGACGGGCTTCATGACGTGGCGCACGCGCCGGCGGGAGCGGACGACCGGGGTGGGGTAACCCTCACCGCACCCGCACGACGCGGCGGACGGCGCGGAAGCCTTCGCCCGAGGCGCGGATCACGTACACGCCCGACGGCAGGCCCTCGCCCGCGAGCGTGAACGCCCGCGTCGCGCCGCCCGGAAGGACGCCGTCGAACAGCCGCACCGCCTCGCGCCCGAGCGCGTCGTAGACGCCGACCTTCACGCGGCCCGTGCGCGGCGGCGTCAGGGTGAAGGCGGCGGACGTGGAGAAAGGGTTGGGGTGCGGCGGGGAAAGGACGGACGCGGATGCTTCCGGAGGAAGAGCGACGGCCGTAGGCGTCGCGGCGGGGACGTCGAGCGCGAGGGCGGCGGGGAAAGAGAGCCCGACGGGCACCACCGTCTCGATGCCGCTGCCGTCGGCGAGCAAGGCGCGGAGGATGACGCCGGGCTCGGGCGTCGTCCGGTTCTCGGACCAGTACACGAAGCCGCGCGCGACGTCGAGGGCGAGGCCCCACGGTGCGATGAGGGCCGTCTCGGGCACGAGGTCCTCCACCGCTGCGCCGTCGAGCGTCGCCCGCCGGATCCAGCCCCGGCCCGCCGCACCCGTATCCGACCAGTACATGCGCGCGTTCGTCGTGTCGAGCGCGAGTTCGGTCGGGTGGATCAGCCCTTCGGAGACGAGGGTCTCGACGTCGGCGCCGTCGAGCGTCGCCCGCCGGATCTTCACCGTCACGAGGCCGTCCGTCTCTTCCTCGGCCACCCAGTACAGCTTCCCCGCGGCGGCGTCGAGGGCAATCTGTGTGGGCCGTTCGCCCACGAAACGCATCACGTCCGTCGCCTCCGTGCCGTCGAGCGTCGAGCGCCGGATGACTTCACCGTCGGACCAGTACATGAAGCCGCCCGCCGGATCGAGCGCAAGGTCTATGACGGCTTCGAGGCCGCCGGTGACGAGGTCCGCCACGTCCATTCCGTCGAGCGTCGCCCGCCGGATCACGTGGATGCCGGGATCGGCCCAGTACAGCTTCCCGCGATCCGCATCGATGGCGAAAGGGATGACCCCGCTCCGACCGCCGGGAAAGACGACCACGTCCTCGACGTTGACCCCTTCGAGGTCGGAGCGCTGAATCTTGTCTGCGCCGAGATCCACCCAGTACAGCCGTCCCTCGTCCGTCTGTCCCCACGCCGCCGTGGCGAAGCACATGAGGATCACAGCCGGCATCAGGGTTCTCGCACGCATCCTCATGGTCCTTCTTCGTTTGCCCCGGGCAAGCATCGCGCGCGCCGTAACGCGGACGGGAGCCGTCTCCACAAACCGGTCGCCCCCGGAGCGCGAAGCTTCGCCGGAAAAGGCCTTTCGCATCAAGGGGCGAGTGACGTATACTTTTGAATCATTAGCCGTTCCCCGCCGCGTTTCCAACTTTTCATCCATCCCGAGAACCCTCATGTCCAACGGAACCGCCGTCCGCCCCGTCAAAGTCGCCGACTGGCGCACGCTCGAAGACCGCGCGCCCGCCCATGCCCTCGTCGCCAACGTCGACCTCGTCGTCATCCGGTACGGCGACGAGGTCTCCGTGCTCTATGGCCGGTGTCTCCACCGGGGCGCGCTCCTCGCCGACGGTTTCGTCGACGGGCACAACCTGATCTGCGGCGTCCACAACTGGGATTACCGGTATGACACGGGCGTCAGCGAATACAACAATGCCGAGGCGCTCCACAAGTTCACCGCGTGGGTCGAGGACGACGCCGTCTTCGTGGACGAGGCCGAGGTCGCGGCCTGGCACGACGCGCACCCGCAGGCCTACCGCCGCGACGAATACCTCGGCCCGTATGCCGACCTCCACGGCGCGCCCGAGGAGCCCTTCAACCATTACATCGAGGAATTGGCGAAGAACGGGCTGAAGAACTTCGGCCACCACGGGAAGGTCTCCGCGATGGGGGTGCCGTTGACCGAGTTGCCCCGGTGGGCCGACCTTCAGATCCTCACCGGACAGCTTGCCCGTCGCCCGCTCCTCGACGACGCGCCCGTGGGCACGGACCTCATCGTCGGGCCGAACGCGAAGAAGCCGCTCCGCCTCGCCATCCCGCTCTTCGTGAGCGACATGAGCTTCGGCGCACTGAGCGAGGAGGCCAAAATCGCCCTTGCGATGGGCGCCGAGATGGCGGGCACGGGCATCTGCTCGGGCGAAGGCGGCATGCTCCCCGAAGAGCAACAGGCCAACTCCCGGTATTTCTATGAACTCGCCTCGGCGCGTTTCGGATGGAGCCTCGACAAGGTCCGGAACGTGCAGGCGTTCCATTTCAAGGGCGGACAAGGGGCGAAGACCGGCACGGGCGGCCACCTCCCCGGCGCGAAGGTGACCGAGAAGATCGCCGCCGTGCGCGGGCTCAGGCCCGGCAAGCCCGCCATCAGCCCCGCCACGTTCCCCGACCTCGTCACGCCGGACGACTTCCGCGCCGTCGCCGAGGCGGTGCGCGACGTCACCGGCGGCATCCCCATCGGCTTCAAGCTCTCGGCCCAGCACATCGAGGCCGACCTCGACTTTGCCCTCGCCGTCGGCGTCGATTACGTCATCCTCGACGGGCGGGGCGGGGCCACCGGCGCCGCCCCGGAGATCTTCAAAAACAACATCTCCGTCCCGACCATCGCCGCGCTCGCCCGCGCCCGCCGTCACCTCGACGCCCGCGACCGTCGCGACGTGACGCTCATCGTCACGGGCGGGCTGCGCACCGAGAGCGATTTCGTGAAGGCGCTCGCGCTCGGAGCCGACGGCATCGCCGTGGCCAACGCGGCGATCCAGGCCATCGGATGCCTCGCCATGCGCGCCTGCCACACGAACAACTGCCCCGTCGGCATCGCCACCCAGCGCGAAGACCTCCGCGCCCGGCTCGAGATCCACAAGTCCGCCCTCCGCCTGAAAAACTACCTCACGGCGACGGTCGAACTGATGAAGGTGCTCGCCCGCGCGTGCGGCCATCACCACCTCCGCAGTTTCTCCCCGGACGACCTCACGACGTGGAAACGCGACATGGCGTATCTTTCGGGCGTCCGGTATGCCGGCGTCGTCCCCCTGTAGAGCGTCCCGTGCTCGCCCGCGGGGTTGGGAAATCCGGTTTCCGGTCGATAGTCAACCCAGGGCGTATGCCGTAAGGGGCTCCTTCGAAATACGCGCGACGAAATCCGATCCCAAGAACCCATGCCTCCGGCATTCGTACGTCCCGAGAGCGCAAACATGAACGACACGATCCGATGGAGTCCATCTCCGTGCCCGAGTGGAAACGGGCCGTCATCAAAGTGGGAAGCGCGCTCATTGCGCCGGAGGGGCGGGGGTGCAGCACGAAGCATCTGTTGCCCATCGCCCGGTTCATCATCGAGAGCCGCAACCGGGGGCGCGAGGTGATCCTCGTCTCGTCGGGGGCGGTGGCTGCCGGGCGCTCCTTGAAGCCCGGACGGGGCGGCGCGCCGCGGTCGATCCCGGAGAAACAGGCCCTCGCCGCCCTCGGGCAGCCTCTGCTCATGGCCTCGTGGAGCCGCTTCTTCGATTTCCCGTGCGCCCAGCTCCTGCTCACGTACGACGACCTGCTCAACCGTCACCGCTTCGTCAACGCCCGGAACACGCTCCACGAACTGCTCCGGCTCGACACGATGCCCGTCGTCAACGAGAACGACACGGTGGCCGTCGAAGAGCTGAAGGTGGGCGACAACGACAACCTCGCGGCTCACGTGGCCGTGCTCGCCGGGGCCGACCTGCTCGTCATCTGCAGCGACGTCGACGGCCTCTTCGACGCCGACCCGCGCGCGAATCCGGACGCCCGCCACATCCCCGTCGTGGAAACCATCGACGCCGATATTTACGCGCTCGCCGGAGGCAAAGGCGGGCCGCTCGCCACGGGCGGCATGCGCACGAAGCTCGAAGCCGCCGACAAAGCCACCGCGCGCGGCATCGACACGATCCTCGTCAACGGCACGAGGGGCGAAAACTTCGAGCACTTGCTCAAGGGCGTCCTCCACGGCACCATCTTCTACCGCCGCCAGGCGCCCCTGACGGCCAAAAAACACTGGATGCTCCACACGCTTCCGAGCACGGGCCGCATCGTGGTGGACGAAGGCGCGGCCCGGGCGCTCCGCTCGAAAGGCGCTTCGCTCCTGCCCTCCGGCATCGTCGACGTCGAGGGGCGCTTCGCCGCCGGGGACGCGGTGGAGATCGTGCGACGGCGGGCGGCCGAGGCGCTTCCCATCGCCAAGGGCATCACGCAGTACGGCGATCAGGAGCTGCTCCGCATCCGGGGACGCCACAGCCGCGACATCGAAGAGGCCCTCGGCTACGTCTATACCGACGTGGTCATCCACCGCGACGACCTCGTGCTCATCGAGACACCGTGAGCGCCCGCGCGGAACGCCGCCCCCTCCCGGCGCGCGCTCCCGCGCCCCCATGCTCATAACATCGACGAAAGGATATGATCGAACAAAACCTCACGACCGAACTCGAAGACCGCGTGCGGGCCTGCCGGGCGGCGGCGCGGCCGGTGGCCAAGCTGAGCACGGCGGCCAAGAACCGCGCCCTTCACGCCATGGCGGACGAACTCCTCGCCTCCGAGGCCGAGATCCTCGCCGCCAACGCCGTGGACGTGGAACGGGCGAAGGCAAACGACCTCCCGGCGGCGATGGTGGACCGCCTCGCCCTCGACCGGAAGCGCCTCACCGGCATGGCCGACGCCCTCCGCGAGGTGGCCTCGTTCGACGATCCCGTCGGCGAGATCACCGAGACGTGGCGACGCCCCAACGGCCTCGAAGTGGGCTATATGCGCATCCCCCTCGGCGTCATCGCGATGATCTATGAGGCGCGCCCGAACGTCACCTCGGACGCCGCCGGGCTGTGCCTGAAGGCCGGCAACACGGTGGTGCTCCGGGGCGGCTCCGAGGCGTTCCACTCGAACCAGGCCGTCGCCGCGGCGCTCCATCGGGGCCTCGAACGCGAAGGCCTCCCGCCGGCGGCCGTCACGCTGCTGCCCACCACCGACCGCGCCGCCATCACCGAACTGCTCACGATGAACACGCTCATCGACCTCGTCATCCCGCGCGGCGGCGAGGGGCTCATCCGGTACGTGGACGAGCACAGCCGCATCCCCGTCATCAAGCATTACAAAGGCGTGTGCCACCTGTACGTGGACGAGGACGCCGACCTCGACGCGGCGCTCCGCCTGCTCATCGACGGGAAGACGTCGCGGCCCGGCGTGTGCAATGCGCTCGAAACGCTGCTCGTCCACGAGGCCGTCGCCGAAGCGTTTTTGCCGATGGCCGCCGAAGCGCTCCGGACGCGGGGCGTCGAACTGCGCGGATGCCCGAAGACACGGGCGCTCGTGCCCGACGCCGCCGAGGCAACCGACGACGACTACTTCGCCGAATACCTCGCGCTCATCCTCGCCGCCCGCGTCGTGCCCGACTTCGAGGCGGCGCTCGACCACATCGCCCGCTACGGCTCGAACCACACCGAGGTCATCGCCACGAACCACCTCGGGCGCGCCCGCCGCTTCCAGCGCGAGGTCGACGCCTCCGTCGTGCTCGTGAACGCCTCCTCCCGCTTCTCCGACGGCGGACAACTCGGCCTCGGCGCCGAGATCGGCATCTCGACGACGAAACTCCACGCCTACGGCCCGATGGGCCTCGAAGCGCTCACCACACGCAAGTTCGTCGTGATGGGCGAGGGACAGACGCGCCACGCGGTCGAATGATCGCCGGCGAAACACGACGACCGCCACCGGGCGCATGGACCCGATGGCGGTCGTGACCGGGAAGGCGCTCGTCGCGCTCAGGCGTGATAGAACCGTTCGTGGACGATCTTCCCGTCTTTCCAGATCTGCCGGGCCACCTGATGATAGGCGCGCGGGCCCCAGTCTTTGTGCGTGAAGTCGAAAAACCACTCCGTGAACGCCACGCCCGCCTCCTCGTCGACGGCCACGTGCTCCACGCGCGCGCCCCGGAACTCGGTCAGGCCGTTGACGAACGCCTCCTCATACGCGCGGTTGACGTCCTTCCCCACACGTTCCTCCTCGTCGTTCTCCTGCATCACCACATCGTCCGCATAAAATTTCTCGAAAGCGTCGAGGATCCGGCCCTGAAGGATCAGGTCGTTCAGCGCGTTCACTTGATCACGTAAGCTCATGGCAACCTCTCGGGTCTGGGTTGGACAAAACTATTTGTTTCGACAAGTATTGTCCAAACACACAAAGGTTTCCGCCGTTCGCAAATCGAAGCGGCATTAATTTTTACCCTGCCGGACGGAGCCGGAGCGGCGGGTGTTTTTCTCCCCGAGCCGTGGCCGCCGGGGGGCGGCCCGTCGTATCTTTCGGGGTCTCTTCCACCCATCCGCCCACGCCCAATGACACGCCGCCTCGTCTGCCTGACCGCCTGCTTCGTGCTCGCCCTCCCGGTGCGCGCCCAACCCGTCCCCGACGCCGAGCTTCAGTCCCGCCTCGAACGCCTCGTCGAAGGCTTTCGGGGCGAGGTGGGGATCTACGTGCGCCACCTCGGCACGGGCCGTGTCGCCGCGCTCCGCGCCGACACGCTCTTCCCCACGGCGAGCATGATCAAGGTGCCCATCCTTCTCAAAACCTTCGACGCCATCGAGCATGGCGCGCTCGACTACCACCGGAAGCTCGTCTACCGCGACTCGCTCCTCTATCCGGGCGAGGACATCCTCGGCGCGTTCAAGGACGGCGCGGAGATCGACCTGAGCAAGGTGGCCATGCTCATGATCACGACGAGCGACAACACGGCGGCGCTGTGGCTTCAGCATCTGTGCGGCACGGGCACGGCCATCAACGCGTGGCTGGCGGCGCACGGCTTCCGGGACACGCGGATGAACTCGCGCACGCCGGGGCGGGAGAAAGACTGGGAGCGTTACGGCTGGGGACAGACCACCCCGCGCGAAATGGCCGAACTGCTCGTGATGATCCGCGAGGGGCGCGCCGTCAGCCCGGCGGCGAGCGAGACCATGTACCGGATGCTCACGCGCATCTACTGGAACGGCGAGGCGCTCTCGCAAATCCCGCCCACGATTCAGGCCGCCTCGAAGCAAGGAGCCGTCGATGCCTCGCGCTCCGAGGTCGTCCTCGTCAACGCGCCGCACGGGGACTACGTCTTCGCCGTCCTCACCAACGACCAGGCGGACACGAGCTGGGGGAGGGACAACGAGGGCTTCACGCTCATCCGCAACGTCTCTCGCCTGCTCTGGCATTACTTCGAGCCGGATTCGGACTGGCGGCCCGCCGAGGGCATGGAGAAGTACTGGTAAGGCCGGGCCCGGGGCTCGGACGAGCCGCCTTCACACCCGGCTCAGGTGCGTATCCTTGAAGGCCGTCGCATACTTCAGCCCATAACCGATTCCCCGATCCAGCCCGAGGTGCGCAAGCCAGATCAGCGCCATCAGGATGAGCATGCCGGAACCGAAAGCCGTTCCCCAGACGAGCATCCCCACAGGGAAAACGTACGTGTGCGCGAGGTTGTAGAGGATGCTCCCCGCACGCGGACCGACGAGGTAGCCTGCCATAAACAGGTCGGGGGCCAAAAAAAGCATCGCAAAAAGCAACCACCCGCCTCCGAGATGGAAATAGGCGGCGGTGGCAAGCGCAAAAACGCTCCATCCTTCGAGGTAAAGCAATCGTTTGGGCATGGCGACGCGGGCGGTTCAAAGCGTTTCGTCGAGCAGGGCGAGCACCTTTTCGAGGGGGCGTCCGATGACGGCGCGGTCGCCGGAGACGACGATGGGCCGTTCGATGAGGATCGGGTTCTCGGACAGGAGGCGGAGCCATTCGTCGCGGCTGCGGTCGTCGTCGAGGCGGAGGCCGAGTTCCCGGAAGCGCCGCTCGCCGGTGCGGATGAGGGCCTGCGGCGGGAGGTCGAGCTTCCGGCACACCGCGTCGAGCGCCTCGGGCGAAGGCGGCTCCGTCAGGTAGGCGATCACCTCGGCTTCGACGCCGCGCGCTTCGAGCGCCTTCAGCGCCGCGCGACTCTTGCCGCATCGGGGGTTGTGGAAAATCTGGCGTTCAGGCATGAGGAAGGGGCGTTTGAACAGGGGGCGTTTGAACGGGCCGTCGTGCTCTCACCGATGGCGAAGCACGCGCCCGGGGCGGAGGCCCGTCGGGGCGTCGTTCCGGAAGACGACGCGTCCGTTGACGAAGACGTAGACCACGCCCGTCGCATATCGATGCGGGTCGGTGAACGTGGCATGGTCGGCGACGGCGGCGGGGTCGAGCACGGTCACGTCGGCGTAGGCGCCCGGCCGGAGCACGCCCCGGTCGGTCAGTCCGAGGCGCCACGCCGGGAGGCTCGTCATCTTCCGCACGGCTTCTTCGAACGAGAGCACGCGCTCCTCGCGCACGTACCGGGCGAGCACGCGGGCGAAGGCGCCGTAGTTGCGCGGGTGCGGCACACCCACCCCCGGCTCGGGGATGCCGCCGTCGGAGGAGATCATCGTGTACGGATGCCGCATGATGCGCCGCACGTCCTCCTCCGACATCGAATGGAAGACGCCCTGACAGCCGCCTTTCTCCTGGAGCTCCATCGCCACGTCGGCGGCGTTTTCGAGCGTCACGGGCCGGCCGCGATCGGTGAGGATGTCGGCGAGGCTCTTGCCGTTGAGCGAGCCGTCCCACGGGCAGTTCGCCGCCACCACCGTGGCCGGGTCGGCTCCGCGCTCCTCGTCGAGGTGTTTCACGAGGTCCGCCTTGATGCGGGCGCGCGTCTCCGGGTCGGCGAGGCGGGCAAGGAGCGCCTCCGTGCCGCCGTCCTTGCTCCAGGCGGGGAAGAGGATCGTCAGCCCCGTGCTCGAGGCCGTGTACGGATACTGATCGCTCGACACGTCCACGCCCCGCGCGCGGGCCTCGTCGATGAGCCGGAGCGAGGCGGCGCTCAGCCCCCACCGGCGTTTCCCGACGACCTTGTGGTGCGTCACCTGCGCGGGCAAGCCGGCCTCCTCACCGACGCGGATCACCTCGGCCACGCTTTCGAGCAGCCGCCCGCCCTCGTCGCGGATGTGGCTGATGTACAGACCGCCGTGCCGCGCCGCCACGCGCGCCAACGCGATCAGTTCGTCGGTCTCGGCGAAGGCGCCGGGCGTGTATTCGAGGCCCGAGGACAGCCCGAACGCGCCGTCCGCCATCGCCCGCTCGACCATCGTCTCCATACGGGCGAGTTCCCCGGCCGTCGGCGCGCGATCCTCCTCACCGACGACCGAGGCGCGGATCGAGCCGTGCCCCACGAATGCGCCGAAGTTGATCGCCGCGCGGGCGGCTTCGAGCCGGTCGAGGTACGGCCCGAGCGGGTACGGCGAGGAACCGTCCTGCCCGCCGAAGACCGTCGTCACGCCCTGCCGGAGGTAGTTCTCCGCAAGCGGGCGGGCGAAGATGCCGCTCGTCTCCGGCGTCGTGCTCGAAGCATGGCTGTGAATGTCGATGAAGCCGGGCACGACGGCCAGCCCGCGCACGTCGAGGCGAAGGGCCGCCTTCTTGTCCGAGAGATCACCCACCGCGCCGATGTGATCGCCGACGAAGCCGACGTCCGCCACGACGGGCGGGTTGCCGAGGCCGTCGTACACCGTCCCCCCTTCGAGCACGAGGGTGAAGACGATCTGTTTGAGCGGCGGCACCGGCTGCCCCCCCGCGAAGCCCGCCGTGAGGCCCGCGAGCGTGAGAAGGAAAACGACACGACGCACGACGGCGTGAAAGACAGTCATCATGAACGTGGGGTTGGAGAGGGACGGTTCACTGCGCGGAGAACGCCTGCACGTGCTCGGCGTTCGAGGCGACCGTGACGGGGATTCAACGGTCGCCATAGATCTCCGAAAAAAGCTCCCGTTGCTTATAGTCGCCGATCATGATCAGTTCCATGCCCGGTATGAGCCGGGTCGAGGGCGACACCTGCGTGATGACTTTCCCGTTTTCCCGCACGGCGATCACGTTCAACCCCGTCTTCGCTCCGATGCCGCTTTCGGCGAGCGTCTTTCCGGCCAGGGATTTCGGCAGGGGAACCGAAAACAGATCGACGCGCTCCCCGATCACGATGAGTTCGCGGTTCTTGATGATCGAAAAGACGGCATCGACCCCGAGGGTATGGTAGCTCAGCACGAAGTCCGCCCCGGCGCGGTGGAGGGCTTCCACGTTCCGCTCGTACGTGACGCGGCTGACGATGCGAAGCTCCGGGTTCAGGTGCCGGCAATACGAGGCCAGGTAGATGTTCATCGCGTCGTCGTTCGTGCTCAAGAGCACCGAAGGCGCCTCCATGATCCCGGCCTCATGAAGCAGGTCGTAATCCGCGGCATCTCCGGTGAAGACGGCTTTGCACTGCTCTCCGTACCGCGAGCACACGACCGGATCCCGCTCGACGAGATGGACCGGCGCTCCCTTGCGCCCCAGCGCCCGAATGGCCGCCCTGCCCACGACCCCGCCCCCGATGACGAGCACCGGGTTCGGGTTGAAGTCGTAGATGACGAGCAGGTTGTTCAGTTCTTCGAGTTGCCGCTCGGTGCCCACGATGACGGCGACGGTCGTCTCGGAGAGCCGGTAGTCGGGGTGCGCCGGAAGCAGTTCGCCGCGCTCCCACACCCCGACGATGCTCACGCCGGTGTGCTCACGGAGGTGCGTCTCGCGGATCGTCTTTCCCGCCAGGGGCGTGCGGTGAAGCGGGAACTCGGCGATGAGCAGGTCTTCGTACCGCCCGATGGCATGCGCCTCGGCGTGCATCGCGTTGACCCGGTTGGCGAGTTGTTCGCCCAGCCAGCGCTTGAGCGGCAACACCTTCATCGCCCCGCTCAGTTCGAGCACGTCGATGGAGTGCTCCTGATCGGCGAGCGCCACGACCTGCGTCTCCGGCGCGACCTCGTGGACCGTCAGGATGATGTTCGTGTTAATGATGTCCGACTTGTTGGCGAACACCATGCGGGCCCGATGCGCCCGCACCGCCTCGTACGTCTCTTTCCGATCCACGGCGCCCCGGATCACCGAGAGTCCCCGCGTATAGAGCTCCGACGCCCGCGCCTCGTCCCCTTCGAGGATGAAGTAGGGGATCTCCTCCCGCTCGAGCCGCTGGATCAGCCCCGGCGCGATGGGGTCGTAGGCGCAAAGGACGACGTGCCCGGAGGCGCCCGGAGGCGCATACGTCGGCGCGGTCATACGGAAGCGCGCCTCCAGCCACGGCCCGATGCGGATGAAGACGAACGGGAGCACGAGAAAAAGCAGGAGGATGCCCGTGTTGAGCACGACGATCGAGAAAATGCGCCCGATGTCGCTGGTGAAGGTGATATCCCCAAAGCCAAGGGTGGTCATCACGGTGAGCGTCCAGTACAGCCCCGTGATCCACGAGTACGTCCGCCCCTCGAAGTGCTCCATGAGAACGTGGAAGAGCTGGGTGAAAACCAGCACCACGACCACCACGATGGCCAGATAACGCATCAAGACCTGGATGTTTCTCTGAGTCTGGCGGTCGCGCCGGGCGTGAGGCCATCGTTTTTTGGGCAAGCGTTTCATGGAACTTCGGCTTCCTCTTCGTTGAGACGATGCGGCCCTCCCTGCAACGCGCGGCCGGACGAGCGAAGAGCCGCCGTATTATAAAGAAGAAAACCCGTCTCATGCTGTCGCCGCGCAGAAACTCTGTGACAAAATTGAGACCGGGCGGCGTCGAGGGATGCCGCGTGGCGGGAAGCGGAAGCCGCAAGACGAACGCAGAGGGTCTTTTTTCGGGGGATGGTATGGGTATCGGGGAGAAACGCTTTGACGGCGAACGACTGTGTGCCCCTGGACGGCGAACACCGCATGCCCTCCCCGAAGCATCCCTCGCCTGCGTATGCTATCTTTCGGGCGGCGGGCGAACGTCCGGAGCGTCCGTCTTTCCTTTCATCAGACCAGCGATCCACGATGCGCGTCGGAGTCATCGGCACGGGCGAACGGGCGGAGCGGCGGGCGCGGGCCCTCCGGGCGCGGCCCGGCACGACGTTCGCCGGCTTCTTCGCCGCCCTTCCCGACGACCTCGCCCCGCCCGGTCTCGACGCCTTCCTCGACCAGACCGAGGCGGTCTTCATCACCGTGCCCACCGGCGCGCATTTCCGCATGGCCGAGGCGGCGGCGAAGCGGGGCGCGCATTGCTTCCTCGAATGGCCGCCGGCCACCTCCATCCGAGAATGCGAGGCCATGCTGCATCTGGCGGAGGAGGCCGGCGTCGAGGTGGGCGTGAGCCGTCCCCTCCGGTTCCATCCGCTCTTCGCGGCGCTTCCGCCGGCGTGGCAGCCTTCCGTGATCGTGCTCACCGTGCGCGTCGGCGAGGCCGATCCGAGGCCGTGGCCCCACCGCCTCGCCGACGCGGTGGACCTGTGCGCGGCCCTCACGCGAAGCGGCAGCGCCCAGCGCATCGACGCCGAGGCCGTGCGCGGCGTCGGCGCCCGGCCCGAAGCCGTCGCCTTCACGCTCCGGTTCCACAACGGCGCCCTCGCGCAGGTCTGCCTCGGGCGCTTCCCCCTCGACCACCGCGCCACGGTGTACGTCGCCGGCGGCGACCTCCACCATACGTTCGACCTCCGTGAAGCGGCCGGCGAAGGGGCGGAGAACGCCGGGACGTCCGGAGCGTTGGAAAGCCCCGCCTCCCTCTCGCCCGAAGCGATGGAGACCGACGCCTTCCTCACCGCCCTTGCCGAGCAACGCCCGCCTCCCGTGACCCTCCTCGACGGCCTCCACACGATGCGCCTCGTCGAACGGCTCATGGAACGGCTCCGATGACCCCGGCCGCGCATCCCTGCCTTTTCGCATGAACCTCTCCCCGAAACTCGAACAACAGCCGTACGAGCCGATCCTTCGCCGGGTCGGGGAAGTGGCCGTGCGCGAAGGCATCGAGGCATATGCCGTCGGCGGGGTCGTCCGCGACGTGCTCCTCGGCCGGGAGACCACCGACATCGACTTCGTCACCGTCGGGCGCGGCACGGGCATCCGGCTCGCGGAGGCCGTCGCGGAAGCGCTCGGCGGGCGGACGGCCCACGTCTATCCCAACTTCGGCACCGCCGCCATCCGTCTGCCCGGCGCGTTGCCCGGCGGGCGGGCGCTCGTGCTCGAGTTCGTCGCCGCCAGAAAAGAGAGCTATCGCGCCGACTCGCGCAAGCCCATCGTCGAGGACGGCACGCTCGAAGACGACCTCCGCCGCCGCGACTTCACGGTCAACGCCATGGCCCTCCACCTCGCGCCCGAGCGCTTCGGCGAACTCATCGACCCCGACGGCGCCGGACTCCGCGACCTCGAACAGAAGATCCTCCGCACCCCGCTCGACCCGCTCCGGACCTTCGAGGACGATCCGCTCCGCATGGTTCGGGCCGCGCGCTTCGCCGCACAGCTCGACTTCCGCATCCACCCCGCCACGTTCGCGGCCATGCAACGAAAGGCGCAGCGCATTCGCATCGTCAGCCAGGAGCGCATCACCGACGAGCTTCAGAAAATCATGTGCGCCCCGCGCCCTTCGGTCGGGTGGCGCGTGCTCTTCGAGGCGGGCCTGCTCCAGCATTTCTTCCCCGAACTCGCGGCCCTCAAAGGCGTCGAGACCATCGAGGGACACCGGCACAAGGACAACTTCGACCACACGCTGCAAGTGCTCGACAACCTCGTGCAGCTCACCGAAGACCGCCCGTGCGAGGAGACGCTGTGGCTCCGATGGGCGGCGCTCCTCCACGACATCGCAAAGCCGAAGACGAAACGTTTCGAGGAAGGCGTCGGGTGGACGTTTCACGGGCACGAGATCCGCGGCGCGCGCATGATCCCGAAGCTCTTCCGCCGCCTCCGGCTGCCGACCGACGAGCGGATGCGCTACGTGCAAAAGCTCGTCCGCCTCCACCATCGCCCCGTCGCCCTCGTGGACGAGCACGTGACCGACTCCGCCGTGCGCCGCCTCCTCTTCGACGCGGGCGACGCCATCGACGACCTGATGACGCTCGTCCGCGCGGACATCACGTCGAAGAACCCGCGCCGGGTGCGTCGCTACCTCCGCGCCTTCGACGAGGTGGAGCAGAAGATGGCCGAGGTCGAGGAGAAGGACCGGCTCCGCAACTTCCAGCCGCCGGTGGACGGCCGCGAGATCATGGAGACGCTCGGGCTGAAGCCGGGGCCGGTGGTGGGGCGGCTGAAGGAAGCCGTCCGCGAGGCCATCCTCGAAGGCCTCATCCCCAACGAGCACGACGCCGCCTTCGCATACCTCATGCGCATCAAGGACGAGATCCTCGCCGAGGCGGAGGAGGGGCGCTAATGCACGCGCTTCGTGGCGCGTCATCGAAAAGCACGCCACACCGTACGGAACACGAAATACAGAACCCGAAACCTTCCCCACCCTCATGGAACCCGCCTCCCCGAAAACGCCTGCCCCGCCGGAGCGCGCCCAACTGCCGGACGCCGTCGCGGCGGTGGTGCGGGGGGCGGAGGGGCTTGCCGGAAAGGTGCGGGGGGTGGCCGTGGCGGCGCTCATCTCCGGCGTGTGGCTGTGGGCGCTCGCGGCTTATCCGTTCGCCTTCCGCGCGTGGTGGGCGTGGGGATTCGCCGGGGCGGCCCTCGCGGCGGCGCTCTTTCCGGGCGTCGTGCTCCTGCTCTTCGACCTCGGGCTCCGGCGACTCCTCGACCTCCCGCGCCGCCTCTCCGACGCGCTCGACGCAGGCTCCGGCCATGCCGCCACCGTGTACGAAGCCGCCTTTCCCGCCTCCGAGGCGCGGGGGTGGCGGCGTCCGTGGGCGCTCGTCAAGGGCGTCCTCGACCTCCGCCGCCTCGCGCTCGAAAGCAAGACCATGCTCCTCGAATACGCCGCCCTGTGGCGCTTGCTCAACCCGTGGACGCTCCTCGCCGTGCTCGCCGCCCTCGTCGGCGCGCTCGCGCTCATCGGCGCGGCGGCGCTCGCCACCCTGATCGTCGCGCTCTTCTGACGAGGCGCTTTCGGCGGCCTTTCGTACCTTATCGCCCCTCACCCGCATCGCTTCTCGTCTCATGGAACCACAGCCCCGAAAAAACCGGACCCTTCGGACGGTCCTTATCGTCCTCATCCTCGTCGCCGCCGTGGTCGCGGCGTACTTCATCCTCACGTACGAACGGAAGCCCGCCGAGACGCCGCCCGAAGCCGAGGCGCGGGTGGAGCTCGTGACGTGGAACCTGTACAACTTCGGGCGCTCGAAGGACGACGAGGAGATGGCCTTCATCGCGGAACGGCTCCGGGATTTCGACCTCATCGCCATACAGGAGGTCTCGGTGAGTCAGGCGGGGGAGCGCGCCGTTCGCCGCCTCGTCGACGCGCTCCACCGCATGGGCGGGCGGTGGACCTACGCACTCAGCGACCCCACGAGCGGCGACGGCTCCGAGCGGTACGCCTACGTCTGGAACGCCGACCGCCTCCGCCTCCTCGGCAACGGCTGGCTCGAACCCTCGCTCTCCCGTCCCATCGACCGCGAGCCGTTCCTCGCCCGCTTCGAGATCGACGGTCGCCGGCTCCTCCTCGCCGGCTTCCACGCCGTGCCCACTTCGAAGAAGCCCGCCCGCGAGATCCGCCTCCTCGAACGCCTCCACGAACGCTATCCCGACGACGACCTCGTCATCGTGGGCGACTTCAACCTCTCGCAGGCCAACCGGGCGTTCGACGCGCTCAAGGCCTACGGCTTTGCCCCCGCCCTCGTGGATCAGAAAACGAGCGTCAAAATGAAACGGAAGGCAGGCGAGCACCTCGCCAACGAATACGACAACGTCTTTTACGAAGCCGGACCGCTCCGCGTGGAGGAAGCGGGGGTGATCGACTTCACCGAGCAGTTTTCGACGCTCCGCGAGGCCCGCCGCATCTCCGACCACCTGCCCGTGTACGTCGATCTCGCGTGGAACTGACCCCTTGCTCACGCGAAGCCGTCCATGCGGTTGAGCCGTCGCCAATAGTGGTGATACGGATCGAAGGGGCGATAGCGAAACGGTTCGTTCTCGAAGCGGGCGATCCACCGCTCTTCCCACGTTCGGGCGTCGGCGTCGGCGGCGTGATAGTCCGCGTCGGTGAGCGGTCGGGCGGGGTCGTCGAAGGGCGCGAGGAGGGCGCCTTCGGCGGCGTCGCGGTCGGTGCGGAAGGCGGCGCGGGCGTCGGGGTCGGCGAGCGCGAGGAGGCGATGCCCCCGCTCGCGGCGACGCCACAGGCTCTCCGCGGGGTTCGCGCCGGGGTCGGCGAGCACGTATGAGGGCGCGGAGAAGCTCACGGGTTTGAAGAGCGAGAGGCACGGCGCAGAGGCGCCGGTGACCCAGACCACGTCCGACGCGCCGCCGAGCCGCACCGCCATCGAAGCGGTGGTCTGACTCCGGCGGATGAAGCCCGCGGCGTGCATACACACGTCGGCGTTCGAGCCCGTGCGCGGCTGATGGTCCGCCCGCGCGTGCATGCGGAGGTGCGCGATCACATCGGTGAGGGCGACGGACGGGCGGGCGGCGGCCGTTCGGAGACACGCCCGGCTCGTGGCGAGGCGCTCCCGCGAACGGCTGAAATACGTGACGAAGCGCGCCTGAAACGCCGCCGCGAAGTCGAGGTCGCCGCGCCCGTCGAAGCGTCCGTGCTTCCGGGCGAAGGCGTGGAGACCGTCCGCGTGGAGGTCGAACTCCGTACGTATCGAGAGGCGGTTCGAGATGGCCTCGTGGGAGGCGACGCGGCGGGCCGCCCACACACGCCCGGCGGTTTCGAGCACCCACGCCTCGGAGGGATCGGCGAGGAGGAAAGCGTTGTCGTACGAGAACGAGCGGTCGCGGAAGCCGGCGGGGCCGCCCTGTCCATAGCGTTCGAGGTGCTCGGTGATGACGTGGAGGGCATGCCGGGCCGTGTCGCCGCGTTCGAGGCCGAGACGCACGAGGTCCATGCCGAGGAGGCCGGGCGAGGAGTCGTGCACGCTGGTGAAAACGGCCTCATTTCCGATGACGACGCCCTGGTCGTTGACCCCCATCTCTGCGCCCCAGATCCCGTGCGGCATGCTCAGAAGCACGCCGTGCCGCCGCGCCGTCTGCGGGATGACGACATGCGTCGCACGGACCGTCGGGGCCGGATCTCCGTGCACCGGCGGCAGGCGCACCACGAACTGCGGCTCGCTCGGCTCGCGGTCGCTGTTTTTGGCAAAAAAGGTCAGCCCTCCTTTTCGGAGCACCTGCGTGTCGCACATCGCGCGTGAAGGGTTTCGCGAGGTTCGGGTTTCCGGCCTCAATATAGGCCGCGGCGTGACGAAAAGGCGAAGCCGTCTCGCGACGCGCCCCTGCGGGCGCTCGTCCGGAGAAGCGCCCGGGCGCCCTCATTCGGTCTCGACGATCTCGACGAGGCGGTCGGTGAAACCGGCAAGGTGGAAGGCATGGAGGTACCGGAGGATGGCTTCCTCGATGCGCCAGACGACGAAGGCGTCGGCATCACGGAGGGGGCGCACGTTTCGGTACAGCCGCCGCCGCGCTTCGGCCACGTCCGGATGCGTCCACACGTACCGGCTGCCCGTCTCGACGAGCCACGCCTGCCGCTCCGGCGGGAGGGCATCGAAGGGCCGGTCCGTCTCGTCGGCGCGGAGCCATTTCTTCCACCGTCCGCTCGCGATGACGGCGCGGCGGAGCGTCTCGGCGAAGCCCGCGTCGTGCCCGAGCCGCCGTTCGAGCGCGACGAGGTCCATGAGCGCCGCGTGCTCGACGGCGGCCAGCCCCGGCCCGACGTTCGCGCCGCCGACGCCCGCGAGCGGATAGGCGACGAGGTCTTCGACGGCGTCGGTATAGTGTCCTTTGAGGAGCGCCCCGAAGGCGCGGGCGCGGGCCGCCATCCGTCGGGCGCGGGCGGCGTCGAAGCGGGCGGCGTCGAGCGCCACCCCCACGTCTCCGACGACGAAGGTCGGGCGCGGGAGCGCGGCCGCGTCGAGCTTTCGGGCAAGCGTGTCGAGAAAAGCCGCGAAACGCCGCTCGCCCTCGGGTCCGCCGCCCGTTTCCTCCGCTCCGGCCTCATACGCCGGCGGCGGGAGCCCGCGCCGACGTCGATACGCCTCGGCGTGCCGCATGAGCGCCGTCGTCCGTTCCGCCATCACCGTCACGGGGACGCCGCGCGGGTGACGCGGGTCCGTCGTGGCGTCGAGGTGGAGCAGGCCGTACCCGGCGTCGAGGCATACTTCGAGGGTGCGCGTCACCTCGGCGAAGGTGCGTTCGTAGTCGAGCCCCCCGGAAAGATGCGCGTCTTTCTTCCACGGCCCGCCGTGGTCGAGGCCGAGCACCACCGGCACGTCGAGGCCCAGGCGAGCGCTTTCGTCTCGCACGAAGGCCGCGAGCGCCGCCGGGGTCCGGCCCGTATATCCGCCGTCGCGATCCACCTGATTGAGCGTGGCGGCGAGGAAGAGGGGCGCGTCGGCTTCCCGGGCGGCGCGAAGGGCGGCCCGCGTCACGGCGTCCGAGTTCGGGCATACGGCGAGGAGCGTGCGGCGCTCCGTCGCGCGGGCGAGCGCGCGGGCCATCACCGCCGCGAGCGGCAAGCGAGCCGCCTCGGCCCTTGCCCGCAGGCGGGCCGTCCGGGGCGTATCCGAAACGGACATCGGCGTCTCCCCCGTCCACGCGACGGGTCGTCAGGGTGAAACACAATCCCCCGAACATAAAGAAAGCGCCCCGGAGATGCTCCCCGAGGCGCTTCGAAATCGTATGCCGCACGGCGCGTTATTCGGTCTCCTCTTCCACCGGCGCGGGCCGCACGTCCCACATCAGCATCGTCTCGATGTCGGCGTAATCCTCCTCGCCCTCCTGATCGACGAACACGTAGTCGCCGAGCTTCTCGCGCTGCATGGGAGAGACGCGCCGCCAGTGCATGCCCTCCTGATCGACGAACTCGTCCGGATACGGGCTCTCGATGCGATACGAGGGGTGATACGAGCGGTAGGTCTTCGCCGCTTCATAGATCGCCGCGCGCCGCGCGCCGGCCTTCGTGGCGCTCCGGCCCGTCACCTTGAACGGGGCAATGGTGATCGTCGCCTGAAAGAAGCCGTCTTCCAGTTCCGTGTATTCGGGCCGCATCACCTTAAAATCGTCGGGATGTGGATAAGCGCTCCGTTCGTTGAAATCCATTCTATAAGGCTTCGTTGTTGGGGGATTGCATAAACCTGTTCAACACACACAATCTACAAAACAGCCCCGGTTTTTATCCATGAACTTTGCACGAGGGCTCCGGTTTCGCCGGAGGGGCTGCCGGGCTCGCGCCGGGAGGCCGTTATTGACCCCTCGGGAAAACCGTTATTGAGTCTGATCGAAGCCCTCCTGTGGATAACCGGCATCCCATCTTCCCCCCGTTCCCCGGATCTGGTGACAATAACGGATCCATACCCTCTCAATGGCGCGTCACGGGCCTTCGAGCGCGCCCGAGAGGCCCCGGAGCCCGGAACAAATTGTGGAAAAAAAATGCTTGCATAACGGCTCTTCACCCGTTTTATTAGTAAAGCACACGGCCCCGATTGTCTCTCGAACGGTTTATCGCCTGCGGGCAATAAGCCGTTATTTTTCCTGGTGAAATGGGTCGTGTGTGGAGCTTTCTCATGCTGACGGGTGCGTCATCTCCGTTGCGCCGCACCCGCTCTTTTCCGATCCCGGCGTCCCACCCACTAACGCCCGGTCGAGAGCCCCCTTTCCGCCCGCTCACATTTGTTTCACCGTTACCGATCCGGAGTCTCTGTATGCCTGCTTCCCCATCCACCGACACCACTTTGTTCGAGAGCGAAACGCCTGAGCCGGAGCAGCTCGAAGGCGGCCTCGCCATCTCGCGCGTTTTCTCTGCCGAAGGCGCGGATCCCTTCGATTCCGTGACGTGGGAAACCCGTGACGCCGTCATCAAAAATCACACGGGCCAGGCGATCTTTGAACAGAAAGGCGTCTCGTTTCCGAAGAGTTGGAGCCGGCTTGCCACGAACGTGGTCGCCAGCAAATATTTTTACGGCGACCTCACGCACGCCGGCGAGGATCCGGCGAAGGGCGGGCGCGAGCATTCGCTCCGGCAACTGATCCACCGCGTCACGCGCACCATTGCCGACTGGGGCATCAAGCAGCATTACTTCGCCACGAAAGCCGACGGCGAGCGCTTCTACGACGAGTTGACGTGGCTTTGCGTCAACCAGTACGGCTCCTTCAACAGCCCCGTGTGGTTCAACGTGGGTTTGCACCAACAGTACGGCGTGCGCGACACCGGCGGAAAGACGATCTACGGGTGGGACCGCAAGCGGAAGAAGATCGTCGAGGTGGACCCGTACGAGCGCCCGCAGGCTTCGGCCTGTTTCATCATCTCCGTCGAGGACTCCATCGACGACATCTGGCAGCTCATGGGCGAGAGCGCCCGGCTGTTCAAGTACGGCTCCGGGGTGGGCGCGGACTGGTCGAAGCTGCGCTCCTCGCGCGAGAAGCTCTCCGGCGGCGGCATCCCGTCGGGGCCGGTTTCCTTCATGCGGGTGCAGGACGCCACCGGCGGCACCATCAAGAGCGGCGGCAAAACGCGGCGGGCCGCCATTATGCAGACGCTGAAAGTGTGGCACCCCGACATCATGGAGTTCGTCGAGGCCAAACAGGAGGAAGAGAAGAAGGCCTGGGCGCTCATCGAGCAGGGTTATGACGGCTCGTTCAACGGCCCCGCCTACGGCTCGGTCGCTTTCCAGAACGTGAACCAGTCCGTGCGCGTCACCGATGAGTTCATGCACGCGGCGGACAACCGGGCGTCGTATGCGCTCCGCGCCGTGCTCACCGGCGACGCCGTCGAAGAGGTGGACGCCGCCACCCTGCTCGAAAAGATCGCCGAAGGCACGTGGATCTGCGGCGACCCCGGCCTTCAGTATGAGGACACCATCCAGAAGTGGCACACGTGCAAAAACTCCGGGCCGATCAACTCGAGCAACCCTTGCGTGACGGGGGATACGCTGGTGGCCACTGCCGACGGTCTGCGCCGCATCGACAGCCTGCTCGGCGAGACGCCGAAGGTCGTCGGCCTCGACGGCAAGCTGCACCGCACCACCCGCGTCATCGAGACAGGCGTCAAGCCGGTCTATCGCCTGCGCACGAAGAGCGGCTATGAAGTCAAGCTCACGGCCGACCACCGCGTCTGGACGGAGAACCGGGGCGACGTACCCGCCTGCGAACTGACCCGGGACGACGTTGTCCGCCTCGTCGCACCGCGCTTCGGCGCCGAGACGCTGGAAGCGGACGTGGCCGAATACGTCGGCCTCATGCTCGGCGACGGCTGTGTTTCCGGGCATGCGGCAACGCGGACGATGAACAAGGACACCGGGTGGGCCCTCGCGGTGACGGAGCGTGCCGCGAGCGCCACCGTCGCCGACGTCTTGGCGCCGTGGGCCGTGCTCGATCAGGGCAGCGCCGGCAAGCGGCTGACCGACCGCGCCCTCCGCCTCGACCGGCAGAGCATCGCCGCCCTGATGCGCGGCCTCTTCACCGCCGACGGCGCGGTCGTCGATTCCACCGACAAGAGCCCGTATGTGGGCCTCGACTCCGGCAGCGAGGAACTCCTCCGCCAGGTGCAGCTTCTCCTGCTCGGCTTTGGCATCAAGAGCAAGATCTACCGTAACCGGCGTCTCACCGACCGCGCGCTGCTCTCCGACGGGCCAGGTGGGCTGAAGGAGCACCCCGTCGAGCAGATGCACAGCCTGCGCATCACCCGCGACAGCCGCGTTCGGTTCGAGCATGAAATCGGCTTTTTGCCCGAGAGCCCGAAGGCCGAAGCCCTGCGCCGCCTCAACGAGCGCGTATCCACCTGTCGGGACGCGATGACCGACCGGGTCGTCACGCTCGAACTGCTGGGGGAGGAGCCGGTCTATGACCTGACCGAGCCGGTGACCGACCACTTCGTCGCCAACGGGGTGGCCGTCCACAACTGCTCCGAGTACATGTTTTTGGACAACTCGGCGTGCAACCTGGCCTCGCTGAACCTGCGCAAGTTCCTGAAGGAAGACGGGCGTTTCGACGTCGAGCGGTTCCGTGCGGCGGCGCGTCTTTTCATCACGGCGATGGAGATCCTCGTCGACAACGCCGGGTACCCGTCGGCGAGCATTGCCGAGAACAGCCATGCCTATCGCCCGCTCGGGCTCGGCTTCGCCAACCTTGGCGCGCTCCTGATGTCGATGGGCCTCCCGTACGACAGCGACGAGGGCCGCGCCGTGGCGGGCGCCGTCATGGCCATCGAGCATTGCGAGGCTTTCGCCCGCAGCGCCGAGATCGCCGCCAACCGGAAGATCGGTCCCTTCGACGGCTATGAGCAGAACCGCACGCCGTTCCTCGAAGTGATGCGCATGCACCGCGCCGCCGTCGCCGACATCGACCCGCGCTGCCCGGCCTACCTCCGCGAAGCCGCGCAGGCCTCGGCCGATCGCATGGTGGCGCTCGGCGAGCGGCACGGCTACCGCAACGCGCAGGCCACCGTGCTCGCGCCCACCGGCACCATCGCCTTCATGATGGACTGCGACACCACGGGCATCGAGCCGGACATCGCCCTCGTCAAATACAAACTCCTCGCGGGCAAGGGAGACGGGCTGCTCAAGATCGTCAACCGCACGGTGCCGGAAGCGCTCGAACGCCTCGGCTACGACGAAGCCGAGCGCGCGGCTATCCTCGAATACATCGAGGCAAACGACACCATCGAGGGCGCGCCGGGCTTCCGCGAAGAGCACCTCCCGGTCTTCGACTGCGCCTTCAAGCCCTTCAAGGGCACACGCTCGATCGCTCCCATGGGCCACATCCGCATGATGGCGGCCTGCCAGCCCTTCATCTCGGGAGCCATTTCGAAGTGTGTAACCGGAGATACGCTCATCCTCACCGAGCAGGGGATCATCCCCATTGGGCAGTTCTACGGCGGCGAGAAGCCGGACAGCTTTCGGAAGATGGATCTCAAACTGGCCTCCATCGACGAACCGCAGAAGGCCGACCTCTTCTACTACGGCGGGATGCGCCCGACGATCAAACTCACCCTCGCCGATGGACGTACGATCGAGGGGACGCCGAATCACCGCGTGAAAGTAGCGAACGAGACGGGCTACGACTGGAAGCACCTCAGTCAGATCACCGCGGAAGATTACGTCGCCATTCGTCTCGGAACCGACCTGTGGGCATCGGAAGACGTGGAGATCACGTTCCGACCTTCTCCCCTCTACGGGTGTCAGAAATCGATGCGCGTGCCGGCACGGGTAACGCCTGAACTGGGCTGGCTCCTCGGCGCCTACATCGCCGAAGGCAACAAGAACCGCAGCAACTGGACGGTCTGCATCACGAACAACAACCGCGTCGTGCTGGAACGCTGTCAGGCTGCCGTGCTTGATCTCTTCGGCCTTGAAGGAAAGATCGTCGTCGATGCGCGCAACGGCGTGAAGAGCCTGGTGGTGGCTTCGAAAAGCCTGTACGAACTGCTGGATTGGCTGGGATGCGGGGGAGACGCCGGCACGAAGGAGATGCCCTGGGCCGTTCTCCAATCGAGCCGCGCGACCGTGCAGGCTTTCGTCGGCGGGCTCTGGCTCGACGGCTTTGTGCGGCGTAAGGATGGAATGACTGCAATCTGCCTGAAGTCTGAGGCTCTCATCCGTCAGCTTCAGGTCGTCCTCAACAATTTCGGCCTGCGGGCGAACATCATTCGGAAGCACAATAAGGTTTACGACCGCACCTTTCATCAACTCTGCCTCCACGGGCACGACGTCTGTCGCTTTGCCGCACTGTTTACGCTCGACGAGCCGCACAAGCGCCGCAGCCTGGCCGATGCCGTGGCGATGCTGGCGGAGAAGCCGGATGGCGCCTGGTCGGACGTCGTGCCTTGCTACCGTGAAGCCATGCAGGCGGCGGTCTATGCCGACCACAACACGCAGGCGTGGCGCAACGTGTTCGATAAGCGAACGCAGAACGTTTCCCGGAAAACCACCGCCGACTTCTATCAGCAATACCCGCTTCCGGAATTGGCCGAGATCGTCGAGAGCGACGTGCATTTCGTACCGGTGCGCGACATCACTTCCGGCATCGCAGAGGTCTACGATTTCCAGGTGCCGGGCAATCATGCGTTTATCGGCAACGGGGTCATCAACCACAACACGGTCAATATGCCGGAGACCACCACGGTGGAGGAGATCGCCGACGCGTACGTGCAGGGGTGGAAGCTCGGGCTGAAGGCCGTGGCCATCTACCGCGAGAACTCGAAGCGGAGCCAGCCCCTGGCCACCTCGAAGGGCGGCAATACGAAGGGCAAGGAGATCGAGGCTTCGGGCGACGGCATGGCGACGAGCGACGAGCCGGAGATCGTCGAGAAGATCGTCGAGAAGGTGGTGTATCAGACGGTGCGCAAGCGCCTGCCGGACGAGCGGCCCTCGATCACGCACAAGTTCTCCATCGCCGGGCACGAGGGCTACCTCCACATCGGCCTCTACCCGGACACGCACATGCCGGGCGAGATCTTCATCACGATGGCGAAAGAAGGCTCGACGATCTCCGGGCTGATGGACGCCTTCGCCACGTCGATCTCGCTCGCGCTCCAATACGGCGTGCCCCTCGAAGACATGTGCGTCAAGTTCAGCCACATGCGCTTCGAGCCGAGCGGCTTCACGAACAACCGGCAGATCCCGATCGCCAAGTCGATCATGGACTACATCTTCCGCTATCTCTCGCTCAAGTTTCTGGGGCAGGTGAAGGAGGAAGCACCCGTAAACCCTAACGAGGCCGTTGCGGAAGTCGTCAATCGCAGCGGCCCGGCCACCGACGAGAAGCAGATCAACCTCTTCGACGAAGGCAAAGGGCCGGTCGATACGCTGGTGGGGTCCACGGTGGAGGTCTTCTTCGAAGCCGCCGAGCGCGCCAACCGGCAAGCCGACCCGTCGTCGCCCGCCGATACGACGGCGTCGTTCCAGAACCAGGACGACGCCCCGCCGTGCCCGAACTGCGGCTCGATCACCGTCCGCAGCGGCGCGTGTTATGCCTGCCCGAACTGCGGCTCGTCGAGCGGGTGCGGGTGAGCAGGGGCAAAATAGCCGGGGCTTCGGAACCGCCCGAAGGCCCGGACAATGGAAAGCGCCCGGCCCGGTGGGAAGGCCGGGCGCTTTTTTTGCGCATGCTCCTTCCGCCGAGCCCCGGGTCCGGGTGCTTTCGAAACCTGCCGCGGCGCCCGGCGTTTCGGTCTCCGCTCGACGCCCGCCATTTCCATCGACGCGAAGGTCCCCTTCGGAGGGGTGGCAGAGTGGTCGAATGCACCGGTCTTGAAAACCGGCATACCGCAAGGTATCGTGGGTTCGAATCCCACCCCCTCCGCTTCTTTCGCCCGGCGGCGAAGCGGGCAGGCGGCGTAAAAAGTGTTCGCGGCGAACCTCACTGCTTGCATAGCCGCGGCATGATAAAGCGCCCCTTGTCCGCTTCGTCGCCGGGCGTCTCTTTTCCCGGGCGCGGCCGGTGGGCGCGCTCGCAAACCGGCCTGCCTCTCTGCCGATTTTTTCCTATGTTTGGGGCGCACCGCATTGCCACACCTTCGTTCTTTTCCGCCCCAACCTCTTTCAAGCTCATGCGCACCCGTCTTACCCTGCGCCTGCTCGCCTTGAGCCTTCTTGTCTGGCTCGGCGTCGGGATCGTCCTCGCACAGGTCACGCCCGCACCGCCCCGCGCCGAGGGCGACGGTCCCTACGACCGCCTCGTGCTCCGCGGCGGCACGCTCATCGACGGCAGCGGCGCGCCTCCCATCGGCCCCGTGGACATCGTCGTCGAAGGCAACCGGATCGTCGAAATCAAGAACGTCGGCTATCCCGGCACGCCGATCCGCGAGGAGGACCGGCCCGCCGCCGGCGACCGCGAACTCGACGTCCACGGCATGTACGTCCTCCCCGGCTTCGTCGACATGCACGCGCACATCGGCGGGGCGCGTCAGGGCACGCCCGCCGAGTACGTCTTCAAGCTGTGGATGGGCCACGGCGTCACCACCATCCGCGACCCCGGCAGCGGCAACGGCCTCGACTGGACGCTCGAACACCGGGAGAAGAGCGCAAAAAACGAGATCACCGCGCCGCGCATCGTGGCGTATGCCGCCTTCGGATCCGGCTGGGACCGCCCGATCGTCACGCCCGAAGACGCCCGCGAATGGGTGCGTTTCGTAAAGGAAAAAGGCATGGACGGCATCAAGTTCTTCGGCGCGCCCCCGGAGATCATGAAGGCCGCCCTCGACGAGGCGAAGCGGCAGGGCCTCGGCACGGCCATGCACCACGCACAACTCGCCGTCACGCGCGTCAACGCGTTGCAGTCCGCCACGTGGGGCCTCGGCTCGATGGAGCACTGGTACGGCCTGCCCGAAGCGCTCTTCACCGACCGCATCGTGCAGCACTATCCGCTCGACTACAACTACCTCAACGAACAGGACCGCTTCGGCCAGGCGGGACGGCTGTGGAAGCAGGCCGCGCCGCCGTACAGCCCGAAGTGGAACGCGGTGATGGACTCGCTCCTCGCCCTCGACTTCACCATCGACCCGACCTTCAACATCTACGAAGCCAGCCGCGACGTCATGCGGGCCATGCGCGCCGAGTGGCACGACGACTACACGCTTCCTTCGCTCTGGAACTTCTACCGCCCCAGCCGTCGCGCGCACGGATCGTACTGGTTCTACTGGACGACGGAGGACGAGGTCGCCTGGCGCGAGAACTACCGCCTCTGGATGACCTTCATCAACGAGTACAAGAACCGGGGCGGGCGCGTCACCACGGGCAGCGACTCGGGCTTCATCTATCAACTCTACGGCTTCGCCTACATCCGCGAGCTCGAACTGCTCCGTGAAGCCGGCTTCCACCCGCTCGAAGTGCTGTGGTCGGCCACGCTCAAGGGCGCCGAAGCGCTCGGGCTCGACGGCGAGATCGGCAGTGTGCAGGTCGGGAAGAAAGCCGACCTCGTCGTCGTCGAAGAGAACCCGCTGGAGAACCTCAAGGTGCTCTACGGCACCGGCGCGATCAAGCTCAACGACGAGACGGGCGCGGTCGAGCGCGTCGGCGGGGTGAAGTGGACCCTCAAAGACGGCATCATCTACGACGCGAAGGCGCTCCTGGCCGACGTGCGTGCGATGGTGGCCCGCGCCAAGGAAGAGGCCGGGCTGCCCCCCGGCCCGATGCCCGTCGAGACGGCCCCCCCGACGATGCCGCCCAACGACCGGTGAGCACGCGCGCGGGCCCCGGAGACGGACGAGGTTATAAAAACGCGATTTCCGGGTTTTAGGGTAAAGGCACGGCGCGGATTTCCACGCCGCACGCTCTTTTACCATCAGACCCGGAGGTTCCTATGCGCTCACCCGCCCTCTGTCGCCTGGCCGCGCTTCTGTGCGCAATCGTCTCCCTCGCCGGTCCCGCGCGCGCCCAGCTCGTCGCCGACACGCTCTTTACGTGGAAAGGATATGACGGCACGGGGACGTGCCGCGTCCGACTCTACAAGACCCCACCCTCCGACGAGGACCACACGCACGTCGTCGTGATCCGGGAGTTGGCGGAGAACAAGGGGCCGTCCACGGTGAACGACGCTCGCCACCTCGCCGAGATGATCGGGCGCACCTACGGCATCGAGCCGCCGGATGCGTACTGGATCTTCCACTGGGGCGCGTTTTCGTACGAGGGCGCCCGGCCGAACAAACGCAAGGAGGTGTTCCTCCGCGCCACGTTCCGACGCACCAATACACAACGCCTCGGCACTCCGACGTGGCGCGTGATCTCGCGCGAGGACGTGGTAGACTATACCGACCGGCAGTTTCAATAACGGGGAGGGCTCGCCGTCAGCGACACACTCCCGAAGCCCCATTCCTTCGGCGACGCGCCGGGTGCGGTCAGGCCTCAAAAAGGAGCGCCCGAGAAAGTCTTCGGGGCGCTCCTCTGAAAACGAATTGACCGGCCGTCTCTATCTCGGCAACATGTCTCCTGTTATGCACATCGATGGGTGATGTGAAGGCCCGGTCTTTTGGTGGGGGACCGGGCCTCTTTTTTTCACACGCTCCCATAGGCACGTCATCGGCACGCTTACCGGCGTGATAAGGTCCTTTACCGAAATTTTTGAGCGCGGCGCATTTTCACGAGGGCGCGCCCCCTATTTCCTCGAGCGCTTCTCGCCCTGCGCCCGGAAGGTCTCGAAGGAGGCGACGAGCGCCCGCGCATTGCGGAGATACACTTCGTCGGTCGGATGGCAGCCGTCGCGCGTCTCCTCGCGTCGGAGCGGCGGAAATGCGGGGACCCGGTGTACGTGCGCGTGTGTCCGGGCGAGCATATCGGCGAGGACGGCGCTCGCGGCAGGGCCGGACGGCCCCGCGCCGGCGCACTCGTGCCCCTCGTACGGCGTCATGGACGAAACGTAGAGTTCCACCCCCGGCAGCATCTCCTCCAGAAGTGTCACCAGGCGGTCGGCGGCGCGCCGTTGGGCCTCACTCGGCATCGGGTTTTGCTGCCGCCGGATACCGATCTGCCACCACACCGCGTCGATGGTCTTCCCGGTGCGTTCGGCATAGTCGACCTGCCCGCGCAGCGCCCGCACGAGATTTTCGCGGAGGTCGCCCGGCCGGTCGATGAGGAGCTTTTGCCCCCGCCGGATGTCCTGCGCCGGCGCGAAAAACCCCTCATACCCGAGCCGGGCGACGGCCTCTGCCGTGCCGAGGGTGTTGCTGTAGCCGAGGAGCGCCACGAAGGTTTCGCCCGAAGCGCCGTCGCCGGGTGGAGGCGCGGACGCACCCGGTCCGACGGCGCTCGTCGAGCGGCAGCCGACGAGCCCCATCGACGCCAGCGCCAGCGACGCCGCGATCGTCCCGAAGCGCCGCCGGGCGTTTTTGAAAAAAGGCCTCATGTCCCCCCTCCATGTCTCGTGACCGATTCTCACCTCTAACGCACAGGCGCCGGTTCCGATGCCGGAAAATCGTGGCGATCGGGCGTCGCCTTTGTCACGAAAAGCGGGATCCTCGACAGCCCCTCTCCCGCCGTTCGGACAAAGATACGAAAAAGACCCCCTCGAAGATCTTTCGCGCTCGTTATATTGATTCCTCTCCATGCCGACGGTTCTTTTTCACCAGCCGCTTCCCGACATGCTTCGCTACCTCGACGACGAGCGCCCCCTCAAACGCTACCTCGAAATCAAGGCCGAGATGAAACGGCTGGAAGAAGAGCTCAAGGAACTGCAACCCGTGATTCTGGCGGCGTTGTGGGAGGAGCCGGAGGAACGGGCCGAATATGCCGGATATGAGCTGGCCGTCGGGGCGCGGCGCACGTATGCCTACAGCGAACGGGTCGAGGCTTTGAAGAAAGAGTTGAAGGCGCTCAAGAAGCAAGAGGAGCAGGACGGCACGGCCAAGTTGGTCCGTCACACGAGCTTTGTGGTGGTCCGGCCCCTGAAGAATGAATAGCGGCGGGCACGTAGCACACCGGCGCCTCACACCGGCGATAAATGGCGGGGGACGCCCGGCGATCCTGTGTGCGCGATCGGTCGCCGAGCGTCCCCACAACCACTCATCGTAAGACGCATCCCCCCCTACGGCGGAGCGCGCGTCATTGTTACGAAGCGATTTCGTCGCGCGCCTCAGAAACACCTTGTTCCCGTCTAAAAACGATCCAAAGGGGCGATTTCGGTTCAATTCAGGGGGTGCACTTATTTTAGCATGCCGTCTGTTTGCCCCGTTTCATGTGCACGGCGCGCCGAGTGAGCGCTCCTTTCGAAGACCCTCCCGGCCGCATCAGCCCCGGGTTGTGGAAGCGGAACCGCGGCGACGCTCGCTTTGCGTGGAAAAATCCGTACTTTTGTCGACGCCCCTGCCTCCATCTTCCCCGGTCGCCATGCCGCATCTCGAAACCCGACTCGCACAGGCCGGCGGCGTGCCGGATCCGGAAACGGGCGCGCTGATCCCGCCGATCCATCTGTCCACGACGTACGAGCGGGGGGCCGACGGCGTGTACCCGCGCGGCTTCGTCTACAGTCGCCTCGCCAACCCGACGCGCCTTCGTTTCGAGACGGCGCTCGCCGCGCTCGAAGGGGGCGCCTCGTGCGCGGCTTTCGCCTCCGGCATGGCCGCCGCCACGGCGGTGCTTCAGGCCCTCCGCCCCGGCGATCACCTCCTCCTGCCCGACGACGTGTATTACGGCGTGCGCCGCCTCGTCGAGACGGTCTTTGCCGAGTGGGGCCTTGTGTGGTCCACGGTGGACATGACCGACCTCGACGCCGTCGAAGCCGCCCTCCGGCCGACGACCCGGCTCGTGTGGACCGAGACGCCGTCGAACCCGATGCTCAAGATCACCGATCTGCGAGCCGTGGCCGAGCGCGCCCACGCCGCCGACGCCCGTCTCCTCGTCGACAGCACATGGATGACGCCCTTCCTTCAGCGGCCCTTCGAGCACGAAGCCGACCTCGTGCTCCACTCGGTGACGAAGTACCTCGGCGGCCACTCGGACGTGCTCGGCGGCGCGGTCGTCTTCCGCACCGAGGATGCCTTTGCCGAGCGGGTGCGGGCGCTTCAGACGAGCGCCGGGGCCGTGATGGACCCCTTCGGCGCGTGGCTTGCGCTCCGGGGCATGCGCACGCTTGCGGCTCGCCTCCGGATGCAGTGCGACACCGCGCGCCGCCTCGCCGCCTTCCTTCAGACCCACCCCGCCGTCGCCCGCGTGCATCACCCGTCGCTGCCCGAGCATCCCGGCCACGCCGTCGCCCGGCGACAGATGGACGACGACGGCGCCATGCTGTCTATCGAGGTGCGAGGCGGGCGGGACGAGGCCCTCGGCGTGGCCGCCCGCGTGAAGGTCTTCACCCGCGCCACGAGCCTCGGCGGCGTCGAGAGCCTCATCGAGCACCGCGCCTCCATCGAAGCGCCCCCCTCCCGCACCCCCGAAACGCTCCTCCGCCTTTCCATCGGACTCGAGCATCCGGACGACCTCCTCGCCGATCTTTCTCAGGCCCTCGGCTCCTGACGCCTCCCCCCGTTCCTCTTTAAACGTTATATTCGGAACGGCTCTTCCTCCCATCCATCATCTCGAACGCATGCGGCTTCCCTTCTTCCTCGCCCGGCGCTTTGTGGCTGCCGAAACGCTCGAAGGCGCGCTCCCCATCGTGCGCGACCTCAACCGAAAAGGCCTCTTCGTCACGCTCGACCTCCTCGGCGAATACATCGACGATCCGGCGCTGGCGAACAAAGCCCGCGACCTCTACATCGGACTCATCCACACGCTTTCCGAAGAGCGCGAAAAAAACGGCCTCAAAGCCTCGATCTCCATCAAACTCTCGATGATGGGACAGAAGATCGACTATGACCTCGGCCTCGGCAACCTCCGCACGCTCCTCGCCGAAGCGAAGGCGCACGACATCTTCGTCCGGCTCGACATGGAAGGCAGCGACGTCACCGAGTCCACGCTTTCGATGTTCGAGGCGGTGTATCCCGAATACCCGGACCACGTGGGCATCGTGCTGCAGGCGTACCTCAAGCGCACGGCGAAAGACGTGGAACGGATGTGCGAGCTCAACGCGCGCGTGCGCCTGTGCAAAGGAGCCTACAAAGAGCCGCCCGAGATCGCCTATCAGGACATGGCCGTCATCCGCGAGCGGTATATCGCCTACATGAAGCAACTCATCCTTCACGCCCGCTATCCCGGCATCGCCACGCACGACGACCTGCTCATCGACGCCACGAAACGGTTCGTCGCCGAGCAAGGCCTCAGTCACGACGACTTCGAGTTTCAGATGCTCTACGGCATCCGCCCGGAAACGCAGGTCCAGATCGTGAAGGAGGGGTATCACATGCGCGTCTACGTGCCCTACGGGCGGATGTGGCTGCCGTACTTCACCCGCCGCCTCCGCGAGCGGAAAGAGAACATCTGGTTCGTCGTCTCGAACCTGTTCCGGAAATGACCCCGGGGACGGCGTCGGCAGATTCGCCGCCTCACTTCCCCTTCCACTTCGGCGGACGTTTTTCGAGGAAGGCACGGAAGCCTTCGAAGCCGTCTTCGCTCTCGAAGATGGCGCGTTGATGGGCGGCTTCGCGGGCGAGGGCCTCGTCGAAGGTTCCTTCCTGTGCGGCGAGGATGGCCTGCCGGGCGCGTTGGAGCGCCAGGGGAGACTGCCGGGCGAGTTTGGCGGCGAAGGCGTGGGCGGCTTCGGCAAAGCCTTCGGTGGGGAAGACCCGGTTGACGAGGCCGATGGCGTGGGCGCGCGCGGCGTCCACCGTCTCGCCGGTGAGGATCATCTCCATGGCCCGTCCGACGCCGACGAGGCGCTGAAGGGTGTACGTGCCGCCGCCGTCGGGGATGAGGCCGACGCGGATGAAGAGCTCGGCGAAAGCGGCCCGTTCGGAAGCCAGGCGGAGGTCGCACGCGAGCGCGAGGTCGAGCCCGATGCCGGCGGCCGGCCCGTCCACGGCGGCGATGACGGGCCACGGGCTGTTTCGCACGGCGCGGAGTGTGGGACCGTACGCTTCGCTCAGCACGCGGTAGGCCGTATCCGGCGTCACCTTCGCTTCGAGCGCCGCCTTGATGTCGGCCCCGCTCGAGAACGCGCCGCCCGCCCCGGTGAGCACGATCACGCGCGTGCCGTCGTCCGCGCTCGCCTCGATGGCCTCGCGGATGCGGATCATCGTCGGCTCGTCCACGGCGTTGCGCACCGCCGGGCGGTTGATCGTCAGCGTACAGACCCCGTCGCGGCGGTCGATCAGGAGGGCGTCGTTCATGAGTTTCGGGGATGGCGGCGGCGCGGAACGAGGACGCCGCGCCGCCGGGGCGGCTATGATTGGAGGGCCTTTTCCTCGGCGTGTTCCGCCGCCTCGTGGGCGCGCTCGGCGAGCCAGCGTTCGGCATCGATGGCGGCCATACAGCCCGTGCCTGCCGCCGTCACGGCCTGCCGGTACACGTGGTCCCGCGCGTCGCCGCTGGCGAAAACGCCGGGGACGTTCGTGTACGAAGAGTTCGGGAGGGTCTGTATGTAGCCCACCTCGTCCATCTCGAGCCAGCCTTTGAAGATCTCCGTGTTCGGCTTGTGCCCGATGGCCACGAAGAAGCCCTTCACCGGAAGCGTCGACTCCTCGCCCGTCACCCGGTTCTTCAGCCGCAGGCCCTCGACCTCCTCCTCGCCGAGCACGTCCGTCACGACCGTGTTCCAGATCATCTCGATCTTGTCATTGTTGAAGACGCGCTCCTGCATGATCTTCGAGGCCCGGAGTGCGTCGCGGCGGTGGATGAGATAGACCTTCGTGGCGAAGCGGGTGAGGAAGAGCGCCTCTTCCGCCGCCGTATCGCCGCCGCCGACGATGGCGACCTCCTCGCCCCGGAAGAACGCGCCGTCGCACGTGGCGCACGCCGAGACGCCGCGACCGAGGAGCCGCTGTTCGTTCGGCAGGCCGAGGTACTTGGCCGAAGCGCCCGTGGCGATGATGACGGCGTCGGCGAGCAGCGGCGTCTGTTCGTCCGCGATCAGGCGGAAGGGCCGTTGCGAGAAGTCCACCGCCGTGATCAGGCCCCAGCGGAGCTCTGCGCCGAAGCGCTCGGCCTGTGCCTCGAAGCGCTGCATCATCTCCGGTCCGAGGATGCCGTCGGGGAAGCCGGGATAGTTCTCCACGTCCGTCGTGGTGATGAGCTGTCCGCCGGGCTCAGGCCCCTGATACACGAGCGGATCGAGGTTGGCGCGCCCGGCATAGAGCGCCGCCGTCAGGCCCGCCGGCCCCGTGCCGATGATCACCACATGGCGGTGTTCGGCCTCCGAAAAGTCCACGTTCTCGAAGGCGGAAAGATCGGGGGTTTCCTTCTGAGATTTGCCCTGTCCCATGATCCCTTCTCCGTTATAATGCCGATGGATGGAGCGTCAGAATACGCGCGCGGGAGGTGATGAAAGAAAAGGCGAAGCCGCCTCATGCGCCAGTATTCCACGAAAAAATCGCCCGGACGCGGGAAGACGATCCTCGCGTCCGGGCAAAATACGTTCGAGGCCGACGCGCCTCAAACGCGTCATCGAGCCAAAGATCACGCGGGCTGCGCAGCGAGCGCTTCGAGCTTGGCCGCCAGCGCGCGTTTCATCGAGGGCGATCCGCCGATCATCTGATCGACCACCTGTCCGTCTTTGAAGAAGAGGAGCGTCGGGATGGAGCGGATGCCGAAAGCCATGGCCGTCTGCGGGTTGTGGTCCACGTCGAGCTTGGCAATCTTGGCGCGTCCCTCGAACTCCTCCGCCAGCTGTTCGATGACCGGCGCGATGACGCGGCACGGTCCACACCAGACCGCCCAGAAATCGACGAGCACGGGCACGTCAGCGTTCAACACTTCTTCCTGAAAGTTCTCGTCGGTCAAGGTCACGTATTTGGCGTTCTGTGCCATAATGTCTGTCTCCGTCTATGTGAGCAAATGCCGTTATTCGTTTAAACGAGCGGTCGAGCGTTACACCCGCCATGCCGGCCCGGTTTCCCGCGAGGCACGCGCCGTTTCGACCGCCGTGCGTGTGTGCGCAATCTCCATACCAAAGCTGACGCCTACACCGTCACCGTCGTTTCGTCAGTTCATGAGGGCGGGGATCGTCTCCTCGTAGGGCTTTGCCAGCGCCTCGCGCGGCAGGTCGATGACCGTCGCGCCGTCGAGGGCGAGGGTCATCCGCCCGTCCGCCGTCACCACGCCGATGCGATGGGCCGAGACGGCAAAGCCCGCGAGCGCCTCACGCACGGCGTCGACATCATCCGGGCGCGTCGTGAAGACGATGCGGGACTGGGCTTCTCCGAACAAGACGGCGTCGCGCCGGAAAGCCTTACCTTCGAGGCGCGCCGACATGCCGAGGCCGTCGGAGAAGATCACGCTTTCGGCCAGGCATACGGCCAGACCGCCGTCGGAGACGTCGTGCGCGCTTCGCACGAGCCGGGCGCGGATGAGCGCGCACAGGGCCTCCTGCACGGCCTGCTCCTCGGCGAGGTCGAAGTGGGGCGCGTCGCCCACCGTCGCGCCGTGCACGCAGGCGAGGTATTCGGAACCGCCGAGGTCGTCGCGATGCGTCCACGCCTCCGGGGTGAGGAGGAAGACGACGTCGCCCGCTTCCTTGAGGTCGGCGGTGGTATGAAGGTCGAGGTCTTCGAGAAGCCCGAGCATGCCGATGGTGGGCGTGGGGAAGACCGCGCCGTCGGGGTTCTCATTGTAAAAAGAGACGTTCCCGCCCGTCACCGGCGTATCGAAGGCGCGGCAGGCATCGCCCATTCCACCGACGGCTTCCTTGAAGACCCAGTACACTTCGGGCTTGTACGGATTGCCGAAGTTGAGGCAGTTCGTGACGGCCATCGGACGCCCGCCGGCGCACACCACGTTCCGCGCCGCCTCGGCCACGGCGATCTGCCCGCCCTTGCGCGGGTTGAGGTACACGTATCGCCCATTGCAGTCGGTTTTGACGGCCAGCCCCTTCCGCGTCCCCTTGATGCGAAGCACGGCGGCGTCGCTCGGCCCCGGACCGACGACCGTGTTCGTCCGAACCATCGTGTCGTACTGTTCGAACACCCACCGCTTCGAGGCGATGTTCGGAGAGCCGAGGAGGGCCAGCAGCGTTTCGGCGGCGGCGGCGGGCGTCACGTCCGGGATAGCGGCGAAGTCGAAGGCCGCCGTGGCGTCGAGGTAGTCGGGGCGTCGGGTCTCTCGGTAATAGACGGGCGCTCCGCCGCCGAGGACGAGGTGCTCTGCCGGGACGTCGGCCACGAGCGCGCCGTGCCAGTACACCCGCACGCGGTCGTCGCCCGTGACCTCTCCGATCTGCACGGCGTGAAGGTCCCACTTCTCAAAGATGGCTTCCAGTTCGGCTTCTTTCCCGCGCTCGCACACGATGAGCATACGCTCCTGGCTTTCCGAGAGCATGACCTCATAGGGCGTCATCCCCTCCTCGCGCATCGGCACGCGGTCGGCGTGAACGTTCATGCCGACGCCGCCTTTGGCGCTCATCTCGCACGAGGAGCACGTCAGCCCTGCCGCGCCCATGTCCTGGATGCCGACGACCACGCCGCTCCGGATGACTTCGAGCGTGGCTTCGAGGAGGAGCTTCTCCGTGAAGGGGTCGCCGACCTGTACGCTCGGGCGTTTGGCCTCACTCGCCTCGGAGATCTCCTCGGAGGCGAACGTCGCGCCGTGGATGCCGTCGCGCCCGGTGGCCGATCCGACGATGTACACCGGGTTGCCGACGCCCTCGGCGATGGCCGAAGCCGTTTCGCCGACTTTCACGAGGCCGACGCTCATCGCATTGACGAGCGGATTGCCTTCGTAGGCGGGATCGAAGTAGACCTCGCCCGCGACGGTGGGCACGCCGAAGGAGTTGCCGTAGTCGCCGATGCCGCGCACGACGCCGTCGAAGAGATAGCGCACACGGGGGGTTTTGAGCGAGCCGAAGCGGAGCGAGTTGAGCGAGGCGATGGGCCGGGCGCCCATGGTGAAGATGTCGCGCTGGATGCCGCCGACGCCGGTGGCCGCCCCCTGATACGGCTCCACCGCCGAGGGGTGGTTGTGGCTCTCGATCTTGAAGGCGACGGCCAACCCGTCACCGATGTCGACGAGGCCCGCGTTCTCCTCGCCCGCGCCCACGAGGAGCGCCTTGCCTTCACGCGGGAGGGTCTTCAGAAGGGCGATGGAGTTTTTGTACGAGCAGTGCTCGCTCCACATCACCGCGTAAATGCCGAGTTCGACGTACGTGGGCGTGCGCCCGAGCCGCTCGACGACCCAGCCGTATTCTTCTTCGGTCAGGCCATGTTCGAGCGCGAGTTCGAGCGTAACCTCGGGTTCGGTCAGCGTGGTGGAGATCATCAAAAAGCAAAAGTCAGAAGGCCGAAAGGCCGATGGAATACCGGCGAGAACGTTGAAAACCCCCGCCCACACATTACGTTTCAAGGATTTCTTTAAAATACAAAAGACCCCCGACCTTTCCGGAGAAGATCGGGGGTCCCGGCGCGAAGCCTCTGTCAAATTGGGATTTATTTCAGAAGCATCATGGTTTTGCTTTGCACGGAGGCTCCGGTGCGCAGCCGGTAGAGATAGACCCCGCTCGCCATCCGGGAGGCATCGAAGCGCGCCGTGTACTGTCCGGCGGGCCGCTCCCCGTCGACGAGCACGGCCACGCGGCGGCCGGTGAGGTCGAAGACTTCGAGGCGGACGTGGGCCGCTTCGGGCAACGCATACTGAATCGAGGTCACCGGGTTGAACGGCTCGGGATAGTTGCCCAGCAGCCGGGGCGCCTCGGAGGGAGCGGTGGCCACGGCCTGCCACGCCGAGGCCCGGCGGTCCGGTGCGCCGGCATCCACCACCGTCCACTCGATCTCCTCGTAGGCAAGGGGAAGGTCTTCAAACGGCGATGAGGCCGTCAGCGTCACCTCCGAGAGAAACACCTCGCTCGAAGCCGAAGGCACGAACCGTATTTCCGCATCGGAACCATTGCGGAGAATATCGATCTTGAAGCCTTCCCATCCCTGACTGGCAAGGTCGGCTCTGGCAAACCCCGTGACGACGAGGTCCTGGATCCCAAAGGAGAATCCGTTGGGCACCTTCCGCTCGCGCCGCACGACCCCGTTCTTGACGAACTGCAAGGTGAACTCGTCCCAGCCGGTCGTCGGATGCGCGTCGATACTGAAAAAAGTTTTATCTCCGATCCCCTGGAGGAAAAGGACGACCAGTGAGTCGTTCGCCACTTCGGCTCCCAGGGTCATTTGCCCGGAGAGCGCCCACGAGAGCGTCTCGCCGTCCCGCAACGGCAACGGCCGCATGTCGGTCCATACGCCGACGGTCCCTTCCGGCAAGACGGTCCGGATGCCGTCGAGGCCGCTGTCGCCGATGTCGCTCAACAACAGGGAATCCAGCATAGCCGTCACCAGGGCCTCGCTCTGCCGATTGGGAAAATGCTCGAGGCCGTACTTGTGGAGCGACGCTTCGAGAATGGTTACCTCACTCAACTGACGGGGGATGATGGTCATGCCGGTGATGTAGTCCGGCACGAGGGTCTGTCCCTGCGGGACGATGGCGACGCGGTCGCCATAGGCGGGCTTGTCGGCTCCCATGATCCAGATGTCTCGGGGCTTGACGAGCTGGTACGAGAATCCCAACACCGGCGTCGCCCCTCCCCGGCGAGCCTCGGGACCAAGCCCCAGAATATTCAATTCTTCGGCTTTCTCCATGTCGGTTTTCTCGCACCATGTGAAATCCGGAAAGTCGCTGTCACCCCAATCGATCCAGGTGATCGTCGGGAGTTCGGGGTAAGGGAACGGACCGGGCGGCGGTGTCCCCGGACCGGGATCGGCAATGGTGGTGTCGATGACCACTTCGCCGTCATTGGTAACGACGATGCGGAGCGTCTCTATGTCGAGCGTGGGGAAGCTGATGCCCAGGCCGACGCCGGGGCCTACATCGTCACGCGGATCTTTGGCTTCGACCACATCGACCTGGACGATCTCGATTCGTTCGCTAGAGCCTTCGTTCCGCCCCTCCCACACGTGCGTGAAGCCGCGCCCCGGGACGAAGATGTTCTCGGTTTCGTACATAGGGGTGACCGAAAGCCCTTCGCTGTCCCCCACGTCAACGGTGACGCCACTCCCATCGTCCTGCTCGGCAGTAATGCAAAGACGAAGCGAGTCGACCAGGGCGGCCATCTCGGCATCGCCCGTTTTTTCCCACTGCATCATCGCCCAGCGGAGGGAGTCTACTTTGGTAACCGGCTGTGCGAAAGCCCAGTCGGGAGCCGCCATCAGGGCGAGTAAGACTAGAAGTAAGAGTTTTGATTTCACTTTTTCGCTCTCCAGGGTTAATGTTTGATGATCGGTGTGTCCTTCTCCAAATCCACACGTGCTTACTACTGATGGCGTCGCTTCGCCGTACTTTTGGACACGCCCCCCCGAAAAAATTGGCTTTTCTATGAAAATGCCCGAAATGAACGTATGTTATTCTGTCCGAAGTCGGCATTCACCGGCCAGAACGATCGCGAGATATGCTGGGAAAAGGAGACGTGACGCAGTGGCTCCAGCGGATGGAGGAGGGAGACCGTGATGCGCTGGAGCATCTGATGCCGTTGCTTTATGACGAACTTCGGCTGATGGCGCGGAACCATCTTCGAAACGAACGCTCCGGGCACACGCTCAACCCGACCGCGCTGGTCAACGAGGTCTATCTCCGGTTGGCGGGGCAGCAGCAAATTTCGGCCACTCACCGCACGCAGTTTCTGGCCGTGGCCGGCCAGACGATGCGCCGCGTCCTGATCGACTATGCGCGCGCCCGAAAGCGCCTCAAGCGCGGCGGCGGGCAGACCCCAATCGCCCTCGACGACGCCGAATCTTTCCTTTCCGACACCGAGGCTGAAGAGATCCTCGCCCTCGACGAAGCACTCAAGCGCCTTGCCGTCGTGAACGAGCGAGGCAGCATGGTCGTACAGTATCGCTTCTTCAGCGGCCTCACGCTCGAAGAGACCGCCCATGTCATGGACCTCTCGCTCAAGACGGTCCATCGCGCCTGGATCGCCGCCCGCGCCTGGCTGCGCAAAGAGGTGGCACAAGACCTGAATCTCTAGCGCCCGCGCCTGACCAGAGTCGCAGCCAAACGTCGCCATTGAGGTTAGACGCTTTCTTTGTTTTCATACCCGCACCGCCATGGCCGCCACCTGGGACCGGATCGAGACCCTCTTCTTCGCCGCGCTCGAACGTATGCCCGCTGCGCGCGCCGCCTTTCTCATGGAAGCCTGCGCGAACGATCCCGACCTCAGGCGCGAGATCGAGGAGATGCTCGCCGCGCACGAGGTGGGCCGTTCGCTCCACATCGAAGACCGACTGCTCTCCGGTCCGTCGCCGCAACCTCCCGCCCCGGAATCTCTGGTGGGGGCGCACATCGGTCCCTATCACCTCAAGCGCCTCCTCGGGCGGGGCGGCATGGGGGCGGTCTACCTGGCCGAGCGCGCCGACGGTCAATACGAACAGCAGGTGGCGCTGAAGCTCATACGGCCCGGCCTTCATACGGCGGAAATTGCCGCCCGCTTCCGGATGGAGCGCCAGATCCTCGCCCAGCTCGTGCATCCCAACATTGCCCATCTCACCGACGGCGGCATCACTGCCGACGGACGGCCTTATCTGGTGATGCAATACGTCGAGGGCGTCCCCATCACCACCTATTGCGACGCGAACCGGCTCTCCATCGAAGCGCGGCTGCGCCTCTTCGCAACGGTTTGCTCCGCCGTTCAATTTGCCCATCGGAACATGGTGGTCCACCGCGACCTCAAGCCGTCGAATATTCTCGTCACGGAGGCGGGCGTCGTCAAGCTCCTCGACTTCGGGATCGCTAAATTGCTCGACGCCGAGGCTGCCGAAGGACCGATCACGCGTGAGGACGTGCGCGTGATGACCCCGGAATATGCCGCGCCCGAACAGATCCGAGGCGAAGCCATCACCACGGCGACAGACGTGTACGCGCTCGGAGTGCTTCTTTATGAACTGCTCACCGGCCACCACCCCTATCCATTGGCCCGGCGTTCGAGATCCGAAGTGGAGCGCATGATCTGTGACGATGATCCGCCTCGCCCCTCACTCATCGTCGCAGACCCCGCCGAGCCGGAGCCTTCTCTGTCGCCCGAGGCGGTGAGTGCCGCGCGCCGCACGCCGCTGCGCCGGTTGCGTCGGCTGCTTCGCGGCGACCTCGACAACATGGTGATGATGGCGCTTCGGAAAGAGCCCGCCCGGCGCTATGCGTCTGCCGGTCAGTTCGCCGAAGACATCGAGCGGTACCTGTCGGGACGACCCGTCATCGCGCAGAAAGACACGATCACCTATCGCCTGCGCAAATTCGTCCGAAGGCATCGTCTGGGTGTGGGGATGGCGGCGGCGTTTGTGCTCCTGCTCCTGAGCTTCATCGTGGTGACGCTGCTTCAAAGCCGGGCCGTGGCCCGCCAGCGCGACCTCGCGCAGGCCGAACGCGACAAAGCCGAGCAGGTGGCGCAAATGCTCATCGACCTGTTCAAAGGCTCCGATCCGAACGAGGCGCGGGGCGGCGGAATCACAGCCCGAGAGATCCTCGACGAGGGCGCCGAGAAAATCCGCCGCGAACTCGGTGATCAGCCGGAGACGCAGGCGCGCATGCTGAGCATCATCGGCCAGGTCTACCGTAGTCTGGGTCTGTACGATCAGGCCCGTTCCGCCCTTGAAGAGGCCGTCGCCGGGTACCGTCAAAAGGGAAGTTCCTCGCTGGATTACGTAACCGCGCTGAAGGAACTGGCCAACCTGAAATTCCGGCTTGAAGACATGGACGGAGCCGAGCCACTCCTGCGCGAAGCCCTCGAACTGACCGCCGATCGCGACTCCACCGGAGCCGAGACGGCCAGCCTTCTCAACAGCCTCGCGCTCGTGCTTGAGGGGCAGGGGCACATTGACGAGGCCCGCATCACCTTTCGGCGGATCATAGAAATCCGCCGCCGTCTCTCAGGCGACGCGCCGGACGAGAACCTGGCGGCCAACCTGAACAATCTTGCCAACCTGCTTCAGGACAACGGCGCATTGGAAGAGGCGGAGCAGATGTACGAGGAAGCCCTCGCGATCGTCGAAGCGAGCCGGGGGCCGGAGCATCCGTACGTCGCCTTCACGCTGAACAGCCTCGCCTCGCTGCATCAGGAACGCGGCAATTTCGAGCGGGCCGAAGCCGAATTTCGCCGTGCGCTGGAGATCGGCGCGGCCTTTTTCCCGGAAGACCACCCCTTCCTGTCCGTTGTGCATAACAATCTCGGAAAGCTGTATGAAATCAGAGGGGACTTTCCGGGCGCGGCCGGCGCCTACGAACGGGCGCTGGAGCTGCGCCGCCGCGCTCTTCCCGACGCGCACCCCGATATCAGCGCTTCGCTTCTTGGTCTGGGCCGGACCCGCATGGCTCAGGGGCGCTTGTCGGCGGCCCTCCCCTTGCTCCACGAGGCGCTCGAGATCCGGCGCACGGCCTTCGCCGACGACGATTGGCGAACGGCCCAGGCGGAGATTCATCTCGGGCACTGTTTTCTCGAGCTCGGACGCTACGTGGAAGCCGAGCCGCTGCTGGTGCACGGCCATCGCGTCAGCCTGGAGCAGCGGGGCGCCGGAGATGCTCAGACGGAGCTTGCGCGCCGCGCCCTCGCTGACCTCTACACCGCCCTCGGGCAACCGGAAAAAGCCGCCCTCTTCCTCACGTCACCGATGCCGTGAAGCGTTTCGGGCGCCCGTAGTGAAGGAGCAATTAAACGGAAAAAGCCCCGCTGCCAGACGGCAACGGGGCTTTTCAAACAAGAGACCTCGGCGATGACCTACTCTCCCACCACAGGGGCAGTACCATCGGCGCTGCAGGGCTTAACTTCTCTGTTCGGAATGGGAAGAGGTGGTTCCCCTGCGCTATAATCACCGAGATCAAAAGGGCGACATGATGAAAGTTCCGTAGCGCAGCTGCCGGTATCAACGGGCCAACGAGCGCCCGTGAAAGGTGACATGTGTAAAAATAAAGCGTTAAGTCTGACGGGTAATTAGTACGGCTCGGCTGAACACATTGCTGTGCGTACACCTGCCGCCTATCAACGTCCTAATCTTGAACGACCCGTAAGGGAGACCTCATCTTGCGGTGGGCTTCGTGCTTAGATGCCTTCAGCGCTTATCCCATCCGAACATAGCTACCCTGCGATGCAGCTGGCGCCACAACAGGTACACTAGAGGTTCGTCCACTTCGGTCCTCTCGTACTAGAAGCAGATCCGCGCAAGTCTCCTACGCCCACAGCAGATAGGGACCGAACTGTCTCACGACGTTCTGAACCCAGCTCGCGTGCCGCTTTAATGGGCGAACAGCCCAACCCTTGGGACCTTCTTCAGCCCCAGGATGTGACGAGCCGACATCGAGGTGCCAATCCGCCCCGCCGCTGTGGACGCTCGGGGGCGATCAGCCTGTTATCCCCGGGGTAACTTTTATCCGTTGATCGATGGCCCTTCCACACAGAACCACCGGTTCACTAGGCCCGACTTTCGTCCCAGCTCGGCTTGTAGGCCTCGCTGTTAGGCTCCCTTCTACCCTTGCGCTCTCCGGCGGATTTCCGTCCCGCCTGAGGGAACCTTTGGGCGCCTCCGTTACGCTTTAGGAGGCGACCGCCCCAGTCAAACTGCCCACCAAGCGCTGTCCCCCTAAAGGGGTTAGATCTCCGAACACGCCAGGGTGGTATTTCACCGGCGGCTCCCCACCCCCTGGCGAGGGTGGTTCCTAGCCTCCCACCTATCCTACACAGGCGTGCCCAAAGACCAACGCCAGGCTGCAGTAAAGCTCCACGGGGTCTTTTCGTCCTGCCACGGGTAGGCCGCATCTTCACGGCCAGTTCAATTTCACCGGGTCCCTCGCCGAGACAGCGTCCCGGTCGTTACGCTTTTCGTGCAGGTCGGAACTTACCCGACAAGGAATTTCGCTACCTTAGGACCGTTATAGTTACGGCCGCCGTTCACCGGGGCTTCGGTTCGGGGCTCGCACCCCTCCCCTTGACCTTCCGGCACCGGGCAAGCGTCGCTCCCTATACGTCCACTTACGTGTTCGCAGAGAGCTGTGTTTTTGGTAAACAGTCGCCAGGACCTGTTCACTGCGGCTCCCCAGGGCTCATCACCCCGGAGAGCACCCCTTCTCCCGAAGTTACGGGGCCATTTTGCAGAGTTCCTTGGCGAGGGTTCTCCCGCGCGCCTTGGTGCTCTTACACCCGCCCACCTGTGTCGGTTTGCGGTACGGGCACTCCACCTTCATCGCTTAGAGGCTTTTCTCGGCCCCCTGGCTTCGGCGGCTTATCACCCCTCTCGGGGCTTCCCGACCAGCGGCGGGCTCCCGCAGGGCGGATTTGCCTACCCTGCACCCCCCGCTGGCCAACGGGCTTAGCCATAGCTCCGCTCCGCCTAGCCTAGGGCGTCCCCCCATCGCTCCAGTGGAGTGGGGCCGGAATATTAACCGGCTGCCCTTTCGGCTTCGCCTCTCGGCTACGCCTTAGGTCCCGCCTAACCCTACGCCGACGACCGTTGCGTAGGAACCCTTGGGCTTTCGGCGGTGGGGATTCTCACCCCACTTATCGTTACTCATGCCGGCATTCGCACTTCCCTTGCCTCCAGCAGCCCTCGCGGTCTGCCTTCATCAGCCTCGGGAACGCTCCCCTACCGCGCAACGGCTTCCCGTCGCACCCGCAGCTTCGGTGCTAGGCTTAAGCCCCGTTCATTTTCGGCGCGGGGCCACTCGACCAGTGAGCTATTACGCACTCTTTAAATGATGGCTGCTTCTAAGCCAACATCCTGGCTGTCTCAGCAGCCCCACATCCTTTCCCACTTAGCCTAGCTTCGGGACCTTAGCTGGCGGTCTCGGTTGTTCCCGCGCTCGGACACGGACGTTATCGCTCGTGCCCTCACTCCCAAGCCTCCACTCAGACCCTTCTGAGTTTGCCAGGGGTTGGTAGGCTGGTGGGCCCCCTAGCCCTAGCAGTGCTTTACAGGCCTGAGTTGCCGCTTGAGGCTGACCCTAAAGTCATTTCGGGGAGAACCAGCTATCTCCAGGCTCGGTTAGCTTTTCACTCCTAACCCCAGCTCATCCGAAGGGTTTTCATCCCCTACCGGTTCGGCCCTCCACTGGGTGTCACCCCAGCTTCAGCCTGGCCAGGGCTAGCTCGCCTGGTTTCGGGTCTGCGACCACTGACTCTACGCCCTCTTCGGACTCGGTTTCCCTTCGGCTTCGCCTCCCGGCTTAACCTCGCCAGTGACCGCAAGTCGCCGGCTCATGCTTCAATAGGCACACCACAACCCCTCCCCGCGCTCGCGCGCAGGCGTGGGGCCGTGATTGCTTGTAAGCGCACGGTTTCAGGTTCTCTTTCACTCCCCTCCCGGGGTTCTTTTCACCTTTCCCTCACGGTACTGGTTCGCTATCGGTCACCCGGAGTACTTAGCCTTGGGCGGTGGTCCGCCCAGATTCCCCCATGGCTCCACGAACCACAGGGTACTCGGGGTCGTGCCCCAGGGAGTCCCTGGCCTTTCGCCTACAGGGCTTTCACCTTCTCTGGCTCCCCTTCCCAGCAGGATTCGGCTAGACCAGGGATTGCTCACTCCCCGGGCTTCGCCCAGGACACGCCCCACCAACCCCGGGGTGCAAGCACCCCGGTTTAGGCTCTTCCCCTTTCGCTCGCCGCTACTCAGGGAGTCGATCTCTCTTTCCTCTCCTCTGGGTACTTAGATGTTTCAGTTCCCCAGGTTCCCCCCGCTGCATACACAGCGGTGACCGGTGTTCCCACCGGCCGGGTTCCCCCATTCGGACATCCAGG
>NZ_JBWOPL010000014.1:0-4290 GCF_056451265.1 Rhodocaloribacter sp.
GAGCGCGTCGTACACGTTCAGCGTCGCGCGCCCGGGGCGGGGAAGCTCGAAGCGGAACGTGGTCCGCGCGCGGAACGGGTTGGGGAAGGCGGTCTGAAGGGTCATGCGGGCGGGCAGGTCGTCCGGAGTGTCCGTGGCGACGCTCGCGGCGTCGGTGACGGTGAAGACGCCTTCCGCCGCGAAAGGCGAGGCGCGAAGGGCCGGGTCGATGGCCTGCACGCTCCAGTAGTACGTCCCGTCGGGCAGGCCGCGAAGCGTCCACGTGGTGTTGTGGAAGACGTTGCCCGGCCGCGCCAGGCGCAGCCGCCCCGTGGCCGGGTCCGCCGCCGCCGCCACCACCTCGCCGCCGCCGGGCGTGCGTCCCACGCGCAGGTTGTACGTGAGGCCGGGCGTCTCCACGGGCGCGTCCCACGCGAACGTCACCGCGCCTCCGGCGACGTCGGCGGCCAGCCCCTGCGGCGCCGGAGGCGCGGGCGGGATCACCTGCCGACGGTTCTCATACAGGTTGGTGACGCTCGGGCCGGAGAAGCTCATCCCGGACGTGAGCAGGTCGAGGTCGCCGTCGCCGTCGTAGTCGCCCCAGTCGGACGCGCCGAACATCGCGCCGATGAGGAAGGTGCTCGTGACGAAGCCGTCGTCGCCGTCATTGCGGAGGAGGCGGGCGGTTCGGCGGCCCTCCGGCTCTTCCGCGCCGGTCAACAGGAGGTCGCGGTCGCCGTCGTCGTCGTAGTCGCCCCAGGCGGCGGTGCCGGCGAGGAGACCGGGCAGCCCGGCTTCGGCGTCGATGAAGACGCCGTTTCGGTTCTCATAGAGCCGGGTGTGGGGGTCGAAGAGGCGGAGCGTGAGAGCGCCTCCGGAGAGGAGCAGGTCTTCGTCGCCGTCGCCGTCGTAGTCGCCCCAGGCCGTCGCGCCGAAGGCGTCGTCGCCGAGGTCGGCGCCGAGGTCGGTGAAGCGCCCGTCGCCGTCGTTGCGGTAGACGGCGGCTCCGAAGCCCGCCTCGTCGGAGACGCCGGAGAGCGCGAGGTCGAGGTCGCCGTCGTTGTCGTAGTCGCCCCAGGCGGCGTCGCCGAAGGCTCCGCCGCGCAGGTCCGCGGCGGCGTCGGTGAAGCGCCCGCCGCCGTCGTTGCGGTAGAGGATCGTGCGGCGCTCGCCCGAGGCGTTCACGCCGGAGAGGAGCAGGTCTTCGTCGCCGTCGTTGTCGTAGTCGCCCCAGACCGCCGCGCCGCTGTGAAGGGCTTCGAGCCCCGCCCCGGCGTCGGCGAAGCGGCCGTCGTCGTTGCGGAGGAGCATCGTCACGGGTTCGTACGGCGGGTCCACGGTGCGGCTGCCGGAGAGGAGCAGGTCGAGGTCGCCGTCGCCGTCGTAGTCGGTCCACGCGAGGCGACCGTAGACGACGGGCGGCAACCCCGCATCGAGGTCGGTAAAGACGACCGTCGCGTCCTCGCCGTCGGCCCGTCCGTCGTTGCGATAGACGGCCGTCACGAGGCCGCTCTCGGTGAGGCCGGAGATCGCCGCATCGAGGTCGCCGTCGCCGTCATAGTCGCCCCAGGCGAGGTAGCCGTGCCGGGTCTGCGGCAGCGTGTGCGGGACGAGGTCGAACGTGAACGGCTGCGTCACGGGTTGCGCGAGGACCGGACCGGCGGACGACGCGAGGACGAGCAGAAAAAGGGCGGCGCGCCGGATCGGGACGGGGACCATCGCAAATCGCTACGGAGGGTTCGAGGGGCGAGAACGGGACCGCTCCTTCGAAAAGACCGGCCCGCCGGAAAGTACGCTAAATAGACAATCCCACAAGGGGGCGAAAGGTAAAAAGAAGGGAATGTATGGGAAACGGAAGGCCGTCACGGCGCGAGGCGTTCGGCGGCCCAGCCGTCGGGGGTGCGGGTGAAGCGGATGCGCTCGTGGAGACGGCGGGCGGCGATGGAATGGACAGCAAAAACTATCACTCGAAAAGCTATCCGCGAGCAACTATTGCCTGATTTAGAGCAACAACGACCTCGTGGATAAAGTCTTCATCAGAACTTCTTAGTGCCTGAACTTCTCCCCCCGACGTTTTGAGAGCGACAGTATATTCCGTTCCCCTTTTCCACCAAAATATTGCGATGATAAGCAAGATAGATCCAAATACAGCGTTTGTGAAAAGGACAAACACTCCAATCAGCCCCAGAATAAATGATCCATTGGGACGAACAATGTTCTCTTTCACAGAAGTGATGCCGCTCATAGCATACGTTTCTCCTGGGACCATAAACCTTGAACTGGTGACAAAGACACCGTTTTGCTCCAGAAATATCTGTTCGGGCATAGCTGTATTTTAGATTAGGTTAAGAGAAAATGTAAATATTGAGCGACAGGCAAAACATTCGCATTTTGTCGATTGTGCGGTTTATCTGAATAAACAAATCCGCATCTATCAGCTTTATGATAGCCATACAGTACACACGACAATAGAAAATAAACGCTTAAAGATACATACACAAGCCGCGCGGGTTCACGGCGCGAGGCGTTCGGCGGCCCAGCCGTCGGGGGTGCGGGTGAAGCGGATGCGCTCGTGGAGACGGCGGGCGGCGGCCTGCCAGAAGGCGATGCTCCGGGGGACGAGGCGATACGCCTGCCAGTGCGGCGGGCGCGGGATCGGCTCGACGGCGGCAAAACGGGCGTCGTACGCGGCCACGCGGGCGTCGAGGGCGGCGCGGTCGGGGAGGGGACGGCTCTGCTCGGAGGCCCACGCCGTGACGCGGCTCCGGCGCGGGCGCTCGGCGAAGAACCGGTCCGCCTCGGCCTCCGTCGCCGCCGCCACGTCGCCCCGGAGCCGGACCTGCCGTTCGAGCGGCTCCCAGTAGAACGTGAGCGCGGCGCGGGGACAATGGGCCAGCGCCCCGGCCTTTTCCGAACGGGTGTCGGTCATGAAGAAGAAGCCCGTCTCGTCGAAGTGGTGGAGGAGGACGATGCGACCGTCGGGATAGCCGTCGGGAGCGAGCGTCGAGAGGCACGTCGCGTGGGGGTAGCGGATGGCCCCCGAGCGGCGGGCGTCGTCGAGCCAGCGGGCGAAGAGCGGGAGCGGATCCGGGGGGATATCGAGGCCGAAGGCGTGCATGAGGTCGGTAGGGCGAGTTTCGTGTCTGGCCACCTGTCACTATCGAAGGGAACGTATCTCCCCGGGTTGCCGGTCTACCCCTCCGTCGCTTCGCGACACCTCCCCTTCGCAAGGGGAGGGATTTTTCGGGTGCGAGGCGGGCAACACGAACCCTTCATCCTGCCGGGGCGAAGTACTCCGAAGGGGGGATGGGGGCGCGCCGTGTGCATAGCGTCTCTGCTAAAGGGAAAGGCAGCCGGATTTCGCCGTGCGTGTTTCGTGTTTATGGATGTCGTGCTTGCCGAATACGAAGCACGCACGACGGGTTCACGGAAGGTTTTTCAGCCGGGCGATGCGGCCTTCGGGGCCGACGGCCCACGCGGCGTCCGGGCCGAGGGCGGCCACGCTCCAGTAATTTTCACCGTCGATGCGGGTCCACGTGCGGCCGTTGTCCGTGGAGAACGCCGAGCCGTCCGGGCCGACGGCGAGGAGGGTGGGCGTGGCCGTGCCGGGGACGTACGCCGCGCCGAAGACCGCACCCCGGAGCGGGGCCGGGGCGGCGAGCGTCCACGTCGCGCCGCCGTCGTCCGTCGTGGCGACGGTGCGGGCCAGGAGGGTGTCGCGCCGGGCGTAGTCGCCGCCGAGGGCCGCGCCGTGACGGGCGTCGCGGAAGGCGAGGCTGTAGATGCCCGACGACGGCGTGTCGCTCACGATCGGCGTCTCGGCGACGGCCCACGTGCGGCCGTAGTCGGCGCTGTGAAAGACGCGGGCGACGACGCCGGAGGCCCCGGCGCCGACCCACACGTGCCCGCCGGGCCGGGTGACGACGCACGTCCCGCTCGCGGCGAAGGCGCCCTCGCCCGGCAGCGCCGGCGGCAGCGTCCCGGGCGGAAGGCGCGTCCACGTCTCGCCGTCTTCGGTGACGAGGAGGTACAACTGCCCCTCGATGCTGTCGGAGAAGGCCAGGCCGTGCGTGGCGTCCCAGAAGTCGAAGCAGTCGAAGAAGCCGTCCGGCTCGGGGTTGGTGAACCGGAGCGTCCACGTCGCGCCGCCGTCGGTGGTGTGGTAGATGCGCGAGGCCGCGCCCGACCCGGCGCTCAGCAGGTAGGCCGTGCGCGCATCGACGCCGTGCACGTCGCGAAACTCGAGCGTGTCCGCGCCGGGGACCACACCGCTGTGCCACGTCGCGCCGCCGTCGGTGGTGCGGGCGAAGG
>NZ_JBWOPL010000015.1:0-11383 GCF_056451265.1 Rhodocaloribacter sp.
TGGTGGCCCAGGGGTTGACGAACAAGGAGATCGCCGAGCAACTGTTCATCAGCCACCGCACGGTGGACACGCACCGGACGAACCTGATGCGCAAGCTCAACGTGAACAACGTGGCCGGCCTGGTGCGCTATGCCTTTCAACAGGGGCTGGTGCGCTGAACGGTTCGTTCCCTCGCCTGCTGCGGTAACGTGGGAAGGCTGACGGCAGGCTCGGGGAGGGCATCGCCTGTAGCCGGATGGATCATCGCCTACAGGCGCGGCAACGCATACGCCGCTTCGCTTCGCTTCATCCCGCCAACCCGCATTATACGGTAAATCCCGTAGCCCGAATACGGTGTCGACCGGAGGCATCCCGGTGACGGGCTCTCTTAGATTACAACCGTGCCTGCCGCTTCTGTTCACCGAATCACCTCTCAGCGGCAGCCGCGCCCGATATACCAGAGAACCGACTCGAACGCCCATGTTTTTTCTTCGGACCCCCTCCCTCCCGGCCCTGATGGTCGGCCTTCTCCTGTTCACCGGCTGCGGCCTGTTCGGAAGCGACGACCCGGACACAGCCCTCGCGCTCGGCACGATGAAGGCGCAGATCGACGGCAAGGACTGGGAAGCCGTCAATGCCACGGCCAACCGCGTCTCCGTCGGCGGCCTCACACAGGTCACGATCACCGGGGCCACGATCCAGGCCGAGGGCATCAGTTTCAGCCTCACCGATACCGGCCCGGGCTCCTACACCATTGATGATCAGGTGGACCCGGCCCGTGATGTCTTGTCTGCCTCCTACACCCGCTCCATCGGACAGACCTACCTCGCTCAGAGCGGCACCCTCGAGATAACCCGGTTCGACGAGGAGGCCGTCGAAGGCTCCTTCAGCTTCGAAGCCCGCAACACCTCCGGACAGGTCGTCTCGGTGACGAACGGCTCATTCCGCGTCGGCTACGGTCCGTCCATCGGCTCCTGATGCCCGCGCTTCGCCCTACTCCTTCAGACCCTGACGTATTCAACCATGTCTTTACTTTATTCAACCATGACTGTACAGCGACTCTTTGTGATGGCTTTGCTGCTGACGCTCCCCCGGAGTGCCGTCGGGCAATGGACCTTCCTCAGCGGAGACATCTGGGGTCCTGAGGACATGGCCGTTATCGACGGTGCCGTCGTCGTCACATGCGACGGCGCCAGTTGCGAAGCACCGGCCTATATCTCAACGGACGAGGGGGACACGTGGACGCCCTTTTCCTCCGCCTCGGCCCGTGAGGCCCGAGCGGTCGAGGCCTTGCCCGACGGCTTCTTCCTCGAACTCAGTAATCAGGAGGCCGTCTATGGAACCCCGGACGCCGCGACCTGGACTTCGACGACCCCCGCATCGGGGAATGTGACGTCCCTTTTCTACGATAAGGTCGGCGATGTTCTCTATGCCACCACCCAGAGCCTCAACCTTCGGATCAGCCGCGATCGGGGAGCGACATGGGAAGATGGCGGGGTGTTATCCAAAGATGATGAACTCTCCTGGGTGCATGCCCGTGGCAACCGTATCTTTGCCGGATACAACCAGAGCAGCGCCGTGTCCGGCGCCAAGACGTTTCTTTCGTTGGATGGCGGCGACACGTGGACGGAACTAGGTTTTTCAGACACGTCGGGGGGGTTCGTTGCTCCCAATGGCGACCTCTACCTACTCCAGAATGTGGGCGGCACCCTGACGAACACGACCACGCTTTTCTACAGCAAGGATGACGGCCAGACCTGGACCGAACGCTACCGGGCGCCGCGGGTGGGCCTGCAGGGCCGTTCGACGCCCCTGCGCGCTCGGACCCAGGTGTACGTGGAAGGGACTGATATCCTGCTGGTCGCCAACGACCGGGTATACGTCAGCCACGACGGCGGCGACACCTGGGAGGACAAAAGCGAGGGCATCATTCCGGACAAAATCAAGTCAAGCTACGCGACGCGGTTCCTCATCGATGGCGACACCGCTTATCTGCTCCTGCGCAGCGATCTGGGAGATGTGCGCGACGGCTACGGCGTGTACAAGCGGCCGGTCGCAGAGCTGGGCCTGACGGGCAGCACCCGTGTGGCGAACGAGTCGCCGGCGTTGCCGAAGGTCTTCGCCCTGCATGCCGCCTACCCGAACCCCTTCAACCCGCAGACCACGCTCAGTTTCACGCTCGACCGGCCCGGTCCCGTCCGCCTGGCCGTCTACGACGTGCTCGGTCGCGAAGTCGCCGTCGTGACCGAGGGGCTTCACGGGGTGGGCACGCACCGGTACGCCTGGGACGCCGGGACGCTCGCGAGCGGGCGCTATCTCGTGCGCCTGGAGACGGACGTCGGCGCGCGTGTCCGGCGGGGGGTACTGGCGAAATGAGCAGGCTTCCGCTCGGTGGGCCGGCGTGAAGCCCGGCCTGCGGTGAGGATCCAACCGATTGCACGGTCTCGCTTCCGCGGCGGATCGGAAGCAGGGCAGGGGCGTACACGGAAACGGTTTGCACGCCTCGGCCGGCGCGACCGGACGGTGCGCTCGAGTACGATCCTCCCGAACACGGATGCAAGCGATTCTCTCCACCCTTCAGACCTATCAGATGTGGGCCTATGCCGCCGTGCTCACGGCGATGCTGGCGTGGGAAAGCCTCCATCCGTTCTTCGATCTCTTTCGAGGCTCGCCGAAAGCGCGCGGCGTGCATTTCGTCCGGAACATGCTCCTCGGCGCGGTCAACTCACTCCTCATCGCGGCGGTGTTCGTGGGGTTGTGGCTGGCGACGGCGGAGTGGGCCGCCGCGCATCACTTCGGCCTCATGAACCGGCTCGGCGCGGCGCTCGGCCTCCCGGCGTGGGCACACGCCCTCGGCGTGATCCTCCTCTTCGACGCGTGGACGTACACGTGGCACCGCATCAACCACCGCATCCCCTTTCTGTGGCGCTTCCACCGCGTTCACCATGCCGACGCGCAGATGGACGTGACCACGGCGGGCCGCTTTCACGTCGGCGAGATCTTTCTCTCCTCGGCGCTTCGCATCCCGCTCATCGCGCTCTTCGGGGCCTACGTATGGGAGCTCGTGCTTTATGAGACGATGATGTTCGCCGTCGTGCAGTTTCATCACGCGAACATCGCGCTGCCCGAGAAGCTCGACCGCGCGCTCCGGGCGCTCATCGTCACGCCCGCCATGCACAAGGTGCACCATTCCCGTCGGCAGCCCGAGACCGACTCGAACTACAGCGCCTTCCTCTCGCTGTGGGATCGCCTCGGACGCTCGTTTCGGCTGCGGAAGAACCCCGCCGAGATCCGCTTCGGCCTCGACGCCTTCGACGACCCGGAGCACGAGACGGTGAAAGGACTGATGAAGATGCCGCTTCTGGACGTGGCGCGGGAGCCGGGCGAGGGACAGGGAGAAGCATCCCCCAAAAAATCGCCCCATGGATCCGGTCAGGCGTCCCGGCCATGAGGCGATTCGAGTGCCGGTGCGGCTCTTTCATCCGGCGTGAAGTCTGCCTGCCGAAACCCCCTCTCGTTCGCGCCGTTTCACGGGCACACACCGGAACGACGCATGAGACGGCCCCTCTACCTCGACTATAACGCCACCACGCCGGTCGACCCGCGCGCGCTGGAACGGATGCTCCCGTATTTCTCCGAGCACTACGGCAACGCTTCGAGCAAGGCGCACGCCTTCGGGTGGACGGCGGCGGAGGCCGTCGCGCGGGCGCGGGAGGAAGTTGCCGCGCTCCTCGGCGCGGAGCCGGAAGCGATCCTGTTCACGAGCGGCGCGACCGAGGCGATCAATATGGCCGTCAAGGGGGTGGCGGAGGTGTACGCGCCGAAGGGGCGCCACCTCGTCACCGTGGCGACGGAACACAAGGCCGTGCTCGGGGCTTGCCGGGCGCTCGAACGGCGCGGCTTCACCGTCACGACGTTGCCCGTCGGGCCGGACGGCCGGGTGACGCCCGAGGCGGTGGCCGAGGCCATGACGGACGAGACGATCCTCGTGGCGGCGATGTGGGCGAACAATGAGACGGGCGTGCTCCATCCCGTGGCCGAGATCGGCGCGGTGGTGCGCGCGCGCGGCGCGCTCTTTCTGTGCGACGCCACGCAGGCCGTCGGCAAGGTCCCGGTCTCGGTCGAAAACGTCGATCTGCTCGCGTGCTCGGCGCACAAGTTTTACGGGCCGAAGGGCGTCGGTGCGTTGTACGTGCGGCGGCGACGCCCGCGCGTGCGCCTCGTGCCGCTGCTCGACGGAGGCGGGCAGGAGGGCGGCCTGCGCGGAAGCACGCTCAACGTGCCGGGCATCGTCGGGATGGGGGCGGCGGCAACCCTCGCGCGGGAGGGGCTGCCGGAAGAGGCCGACCGTCTCCGCGCCCTCCGCGACCGCATGGAGGCCGCTTTCCGCGAAGCGCATCCCGGCGCGCGCATCAACGGCGTCGACGCGCCGCGCCTGCCGCAGACGGCGAGCGTCACGTTTCCCGGGGTGCGGGCCGACCGGCTGATGGCGCGGCTTCGCGCTCTGGCGCTCTCGCCGGGCAGCGCGTGCTCCTCCGGCTCAGGCAAGCCGAGCCATGTCCTCAAAGCGCTCGGCCTCTCCGACGATGACGCCGCCGCCACGCTCCGCTTCAGCCTCGGACGCTTCACCACCGAAGCGGAAGCGACCTTCGCCGCACAAGCGGTCCGCGAAGCCCTCGAAACGCTCCGCGAAGAACGTATCGAGGCGTAGTCCCGGCGCGCGTCAGTAGCGTCGCGAAGTGTGAACGACTTTCCTTTTTTCCGCCCATCCATCCAATGCGAACCATGGAACCGATCGTCAACCGCGTTGCCGAGAGCGACATCGAAGTGTACAACCTGGAAGCGCTGTGGGACGGCGCGCCGGTGGTCGAGCTCGACCTGGAGCCGTTCCTCGTGCAGGGGCTCGTGCTCCGCGAGCGGGAGTTTCGGGCGCACGTGAAGGCGCACGACTGGTCGCAGTATGCGGGCGCGCACGTCGCCGTCTATTGCTCGGCGGACGCCATCGTGCCGGTGTGGGCGTACATGCTCGTGGCTTCGAAGCTCGACGGCGTCGCACGCTCGGTGGCGCACGGCCGGGCCGGAGACCTCATCCGAGACCACTACACGCGGGCGCTCGAAGCCGAGGACTGGTCGCGGTATGCGGGGCGCATCGTGGTGGTGAAGGGGTGCGGGAACCGGACCGTTCCGACGAACGCCTTCGTGATCGCTACGCGGAAACTTCAGGCGGTGGCGCAAAAGCTGATGTACGGAGAGCCGTGCTCGTCGGTGCCGCTGTGGCGGCGTCCGAAGGCCGAAGCGCCGAAGGGGCGTCCCGTCGCCGCCCGCCCGGTCGCGCCGCCGGTCGCGGGTCGGAAGGACTGAGCCGAAGCCGCGTGGAGCGCCGCATGGCCGTATCCTCTTTCCGCAAGCGCGTCGGGCGGCTCTTTCGCCGGATCGGGCGCGGCCCGCTCGCGCAAAAGGCGTCGGCGTTCGTCGAACGCCGACGGCGGTATCTGCCCGTCGTCTTCTTCTTCGGCGGCGTGGCGTGGGACGCGCTCACGCTCCGGCGCATCGACGCCGCCTTCGACAACCTCGTGCTGTTCGTCTATCTGGCGCTGGCCGGCGGGCTCATCGTGACCGGCATTCTCGGGGCCTCGGGGCGTCTCCGGCAGCCGTGGGCCGTGACGTATCGCGCGTGGATTCCTTCGGCGATTCAGTTTCTCCTGGGCGCGCTCTTCAGCGCCTACGTCGTCTTCTATGCACAGAGCGCTTCGTGGACGGAGAGTTCGCTGTACCTCGTCGTGCTCGTGGCCCTGCTCGTCGGCAATGAGTTTTTGCACCGGCGGGCGGCGAACGTCTATCTGCTTCTGGCGCTCTATTTCCTTGCCGCCTTTTCGTTTCTCGTCTTCTTCCTTCCCGTCGTGACGAAGCGGCTCGATTACGCCGTGTTTCTCTCCGCCGGAGCGGTGAGCCTGGCCGTGCTCGCCGCAATGATCGCCCTGCTCCGGGTGCGGCGCGCGCTCGGCCGGCGGCAGACCGCGTACGCGCTCGGCCTCGTGACGGGGCTGTTCGGGCTGATGAACCTCTTTTATCATCAGAACTGGATCCCGCCCGTGCCGCTGGCGCTCCGCGACGGCGGCGTGTACCATCAGGTCCGGCGCGAGGGGACGGCGTTCGTGCTCCGGTATGAACCGACGCCGGGCCGCCTGTGGCTCGATTCGGACCGGCGCTTCCGCTATGCCGTGGGCGACACCGTATACTGTTTTACCGCCGTCTTCGCGCCGACCGAACTGACGACGAAGGTCTTCCACGCGTGGGCGTACTTCGACGAGGCGCGGGGGAGATGGGTGGAGACGGACCGCATCGGGTATGCGCTCGTGGGCGGGCGGGACCACGGCTACCGGGGCGTGACGTGGAAGCGATACGTGCATCCCGGCGCGTGGCGTGTGGAGGTGGTCACGGAGGCGGGGCAGGTGCTCGGACGCATCCGCTTTCGCATCGAGCCCGCCGCCGGCTCCGTCCGCCGATGGCGCGAGCGACGGTACGAGTGATGGCCGGGTCGGCGGAAGCGCCCGAGGGGAAAAAGTCTACCCCCTCGCCGGAGCGGAAACATTATTTGTTTGAACAGCATATCGGATGCGCCGCGCGCGACCTCCGGGGCCAATCCGGAAGCCGCGCGGGCGTTTTCCTGCTCCCTTTCCTCAACCCCATTCCGTGAAGAAGCATGAAGCATGTGCGTTTTCCCCTGATGGCGATGGTCGTCGTCGCCTTCCTCGTGGCCGGTTTCTCCTCCCTTCGAACGGCAGACGCGCCCGCTCCACGCGACGGCGCGCGCGCCGTGTACAAGGTAGACAAGGCCCACTCGTGGATCGGTTTCAAGGTGCGGCATCTGGGCGTGAGCAACGTTCAGGGGCAGTTCAAAGCGTATGACGCCGCCCTCGAGATGGAGGGCGACGACCTGAGCACCCTCCAGGCCAACGCCACCATCGACGTTGCGAGCGTGGATACGGGCGTCGAACGGCGGGACAACGACCTCCGCTCGGAGCGCTTCTTCGACGCGGCAACGTATCCCGAGATGACGTTCGTGAGCAAAGCCGTACGAAACATCGACGGCGAGACGTTCGAACTCGTCGGCGACCTGACGATCAAGGACGTGACGAAAGAGGTGACCCTCGACGCCGAATACCTCGGACGCGCCCGCATGGGCGACTCGGAGCGCGTCGGCTTCTCGGCGGAGACGAAAATCAACCGGAAGGACTTCCACCTCAACTTCGACCGGCTGACCGAGGCGGGCGGCCTCGTCGTCGGGCACGACGTGCGGATCATGCTCGAGATCGAGGCGGTCCGGCAGTAGTCCCCCGGCGGCCCTTCCGAAAAGCCGCCGCGTAATTTGCCGTGAAGGGAACGGGCTTCCGGGAGAAAAGCCTTATTTTGTATCGGTTCCGATGAACGAAGTCGGGCCGGCCCCTTCCTCGTGCGACTTGCGTACATGACCGACGGCGCAGGCGCTCTCACGCACTCCGAAATCCGCATTCCGATGAGCATCACGTTCGGCGTTATCGTCTTCCCCGGCTCGAACTGCGACCACGACGCGTACCACGTTGCCAGGCACGTGGCGGGGCAGGAGACGCGCTTCATCTGGCACAAGGAAGCCCGCCTCGGCGACGTGGACGTGGTGATCGTGCCCGGCGGTTTCTCCTATGGAGACTATCTCCGCGCGGGCGCCATCGCCCGTTTTTCGCCCGTCATGAAAGACGTGGTTCGGTTTGCCCGGGAGGGCGGGCTCGTCATGGGCATCTGCAACGGCTTTCAGATTCTGTGCGAGAGTGGTCTTTTGCCCGGCGCGCTGATGCGGAACGAGTCGCTCCGCTTCGTCTGCAAAAACGTGCACCTTCGGACCGAGAACGCCGGTACGCCCTTCACGAATGCGCTGGAGCCGGGGCAGGTCGTCGAGATCCCGATTGCGCACGGCGAGGGCAATTATTACGCCTCCGCCGACGTGCTCGACCGGCTCGAAGCCAACGGGCAGGTGGTCTTCCGGTATTGCGACGCGGCGGGGCGGGTCACCTCCGAAGCCAACCCGAACGGTTCGGCGCGCGGCATCGCCGGCATCGTGAACGAGGGGCGCAACGTGCTCGGGATGATGCCGCACCCGGAGCGATGCGCCGAGGCGGTGCTCGGCAACGTGGACGGCGCGCTCCTCTTCCGATCGATCCTTCGTCACTTTGCCGCCGAGCCTGCCGGCGCGGACCTTGCGCAATAGACGCCCTCAGCCGAGCAGTCCCACGGCGAGCGTGACGGCAAGGGTGAGAAGCATGCCGGGCAACAGCGTTTTGCGAAGCGCGGGCGCCCCCATGGCGAGGACGATGCCGCCCTTGACGAGCGTGTTTGCGGTGACGGCGAGCACGATGGCGCGCGCGGCCGTGCGAAGCGCCAGGCCGCCGTCCGCTTTGCTCAATTCCGCCATCGACAGCGTGATCGCATCCACGTCGGCGAGGCCGGAGGCGACGCTGGAAAGATAGAGGCCCGTGTCGCCGAAGGACATTCGCGCCGCATGGGCGAGGACGAGGATGACCGCGTAGAGGAGCCCGAACGAGATGGCCGGGCCAAGCTCGAAAGGGTTTTTGAAATGGTCCGGTCCCCCGTCGCCGTCGCCGGTGCGACTGAAGTAGAGGTAGGCGCAATACGCGAGGGCGGCTCCGGCGCCGGCGGTCATGGGCAGCCACACGATGCCGAGGAGCGTGCGGTTGATCACCGCCACCTCCACGAGCACCCGCGCGAACATGACGATCCAGGCCAGGAGGATCGCCAGCGCGAAGGGCTTGGCGAGGGACGGGGCGGTGCGGCTGCGCTGGGCAAAGGTCAGCGTGACGGCAGTGCTGGAGGCGAGGCCGCCGAGGAGACCCGTCAGGCCCACCCCCCGGCGCGTCCCCACGACCTTGATGAGCACGTAGCCGAGGAAGCTGATGCCGGAGATGAAGACCACCATCAGCCAGATCTTGTAGGGGGAGAGCACGTCGAACGGCGGCGGCCCCAGCCCTTCCCGGGGAAGCACCGGAAGCACGATGGCCGAGATGACGGCGAACTTGAGCGTGGCATACACGTCCTCGCGGGAGAGCCGCTTCGCGAACGTGCGTGTCTGAAGCTTGGCGGCGAGCACCACCGTCGTGGCGACCCCGAGGGCGACGGCGAGCCCTATATACCCCCACGCGCACAGCGCACCGGTGACGACGGTCAGGGCGGCCGCCGTCTCCGTGGTCATGCCCGCCTCGCCGCGCGCCGCCTGCGTGAAATACGCCACCCCGATCATCGCCCCGATGACCAGCAGCAGCGCCGCAAAGACGAGCATCTCGCCGGAGACCCCGCCGAGGAACGCCGCGCCGCAGCCGAAGAGCCCGAGCAGCGCAAACGTGCGCGCGCCCGCGAAAAGCTCGAAGGCGCCCTCGTCCTCTTCCCGGAGATGGGCGTATTCCCGCTGAAGACCCACCAGGAAGCCGATCACCAGCGCGGCGCCGAAGCGATAAAGCAACTCGAGCGGGGCGATGGCAGGCTCCAGAGGATGCATCGGCGTGGAGGTTGGGTGAGGCGGGAACCCCGGAAGTAAAGACTGCCCGCTCCGAGAATCAACCGTCGGGGCGGGCTTCTTCACGAACCCGAATCCACGCTCGGACGTAGACAGGGGCCCATTGCTCCGGCGGAGGCCCTCCGCTCTTTCGTTCAACGCGCAAACCCATGATAAATTTTTCCGCCGCCCCCGTGACCCTTCTATTGTTGGTCCTCAACGTGATGGTCAGCGGGTACGCGCTGTTCTCCGATCCCGGTCTCATCGACCGGCTCGCCTTCAAGCCGCGCCGCATCCGGGAGAACAAAGAGTATTATCGCTTCATCACCGGCGGTTTCGTGCACGTGGGATTGGGGCACCTCGCCTTCAATATGCTGACGCTCTATTTCTTTGGGCCGTATCTCGAATATGTGGTCGGTTCGGGGCGCTTTCTTCTGATCTACTTCGGCTCGGAGATGGCCGCACACGCGTTGACGATGGTTTTGCAGCGAAAGAACCCCGGCTACTCCGCCGTGGGCGCTTCGGGAGCGATCAGCGGTCTTGTCTTTGCCTACTGCCTGTTCAATCCTTTTAGCCGCATCGGGCTGTTTTTTGCTATCTGGATCCCGGCCTGGCTGTTTGCCGTCGGCTTCGTCGCCGTCTCGGTGGTGGCGATGCGGCGGCGGGAGGCGGGATCGGCGGGCGGCCTGGCGCACGAGGCGCATCTGGGCGGCGCGCTCGGCGGCATCGTGCTGACGATCCTGCTCGAGCCCCGCTCGCTGGAGCTTTTTCTGGGACAGATCAGCCGGGTGCTGTGAGGGAGGACGTGTGTGCGGCGGGCGCTCGGGCATCGAAGAGCGGCGCGCCGTTCATAAGTCCGTTATTGATCATGGGTCAATTAACCATTTCTTAAAGACTTGCGGGCGCATAAGCCGTTATTGTTTTTGCATTCAAAAAATCTTTGGCGTATCTTTGCGTCACCTCATGCCGCCTGGAAGCCCTCTCCGCGAGGGTTCCTCAGTCGCGAGAACGAAAACAATGGGCAGCCGAAAGCTCGACCGACATACTGGTCGGGCTTTTTGGCCCCAGGGCCTTTCTCCTCTTCCATGGTTCTCGGCGGCAGGGACGTGTGTGGATATCTGTGTGAATGATTTGTGGATTAATTGCCCCTTGCCGCGTCTTGACATCGCCTGCCTCCGGCGATATACTGCGCGTAGTGCCTGAGGGCACTGTTCCTTGACGCGACTGAGTCTCTGGGCTGCATGAGGTCAGCCCGCAACGGGCCGAAAGGCCCGGCGGAACCGATGCGACGCCCCGCCCTGTCGGAGCCGGAAAGTCGGCCTTCGGGTCGACGGGAAGGCGCGGACAGGGGGGATGCCGGCGCGGTGCGCAGATGATCCGTTCGATGGAGCGGCCGTTGCTTGCGACGGTCGCTGCGCGACGGAGAAGATGCGCACACCACGCGGCGGCATGGCGCAGGGCGGCGAACGCGGAGATGCTTCGGCATCGAAGCGCAAACCGCTCTGAGCAGGCGAAACCCCGGTGCACGCAGCGATGATCCCGGTTCTAGGAGCGGGGTGAAGCGCGGCGGACACCGGCCGTCAAAGCCGGCGCCGGTAGACCGGACGGGAAGCGCACGTCGTTCGCGGCGTGCGACGAACGCCTGGCGCACCGGCGCAAACGCCGAGACGGAACGCACCGGCGGAAGCGGAGATGCTTCGGCATCGAAGCGGAAACCGGGACGCCGGGAACGACGCATCGGAGCGAGCGGAGCGGAACGGCTTGCCGAAAGGCGGGCCGGGAAGGCTGCGCTCCTGAAACCGCAGCGGGCTGAAACAATGATACCCGTGGCGCGGAAGCCGTGTGCCCATGCGGCGGACGACG
>NZ_JBWOPL010000016.1:0-10079 GCF_056451265.1 Rhodocaloribacter sp.
GCACGCGCACGCGCAGCGGCGCGGTCAGGTTCGTCGCCCCCGCCGTCACCTCGGCGCCGGGCGCGACGGCCTCCGGGCGGCTCTCGCCGGTGAGCACCGCGTTGTTTACGCTCGAAGCGCCGGCCTCCACGACGCCGTCCACGGGGATGACCTCGCCCGGCGGCACCTCCACGCGGTCGTCCGGGCGGATCGCGGCGGCGTGCACCACGGTCACCGAGCCGTCGGCCGCCACCCGCCGCACCATCGTCGGGATCAGCGCGAGGAGCCGTTCGGTGGCGTCTCCGGCCAGACGACGGCTCCGGAGTTGAAGCCAGCGCGCCGTCAGGAGCGCGGCGATGAGCACCGTGATCGAGTCGAACCACACGTCGCCCCGTCCCGTGACGGTGGCCCATGCGCTGTGTCCGAAGCCGACGAGGATGCCGAGCGCGATGGGCGTGTCCATATGCAGATGGCGGAGCGAGCGGATGCGCGCGGCGCGGCGCACCGAGGCCCAGGCGCGGCGGAAGAACTCGCTGCCGCCATAGACGACGGCGGGGAGCGCGAGCAGGAGACTCAGCCAGCGCGCCGCCCGCGCCAGCCCCGGCTCGCGGGTGAGGTCGAGGCCCGCGTAAAAGGCCAGCGCCAGCAGCATGACGTTGCCCGCCAGCGCCCAGCTCACCCCCATCTTGACGAGCAGCCGCCGTTCGGCCTCCGTCCGTTCGAGCCCCTGTTCCGCCCGCGCCGGATGCGCCCGGTAGCCCACGCGCGCCAGCCATTCCGCCACCTCTGAAAGCCGCACCCGTTCCGGGTCCCATCGCACCGAGAGGCGGGCGCGGGGCAGGTCGAGCCGGGCTTCGAGCACGCCGTCGCGTTCGAAGGGGAGCCGCTCGACGAGCCATACACACGCGGCGCAATGCACGCCGTCGAGGAAGAGGTCCGTCGTGCGTGTGCCGTCGGCGGCGAGGCGGGTATGCTCGGCAAGGAAGGGAGCGGTGTCGAGTTCGGAGAGGAGCAGTGGGTCCACGTCGGTGGAGGCGGGACAGGCGGGCGCCGAGGCCGGAGCAACGTCGCGGAGGCGGTAATACGTCTCGCCGAAGCCCGCCGTCTGAAGCGTTTCGTAGACGAGGGCGCAGCCCGTACAGCAGAAATACGGGTCGTCGCCGATGGGATACGATCCCACGGGCAGCCCGCAATGCGCGCACGGCGCCTCGGGCGGTGGAGCAGGAGCGCTATGGGAAGCGGCGGACATTCGAGGCATGAACGATCATGAGACGCGAGGGCGCCCGCGCTTCGCACCGTGCCGGAGCTCAGGGAAGGTCCTTCCGGATGGTCTTCGTGAACCGGAGCGTGTCGCGAGCGGCGGTGATCTCGAAGTCCCACAGGCCGGACCGGGTGAGCGGGAGCGGCAGGCGGTAGACGCCGGGCGCGTCGTCGGCTTCGGCGAGCGCCGCCACGGCCACCGGCGCGGTCCACTGCGGGCGGAAGGCGCGCACCGTGCCGGAGAGGCCCGTCACCGGCCGGCCGTCCGGGTCGCGGAAGGCGATTTCGAGCACGGGCTCGTCGTCGCTTCCACCCGGCGCGACGACGAGGTCCACGCGCCAGTCGAGCGCGGCGGTGGCGGCGACTTCGGCGGCGTGCGCGTCCCAGTCGAGGGCTTTCTGGTAATAATCTTCGACCACCTGCGCCCCACCGTCCGAGTTCGCCAGCACCAGCGTGCCCACCGCCACACTCACGCCCATCACGAGCAGCGTGACGACGAACAGCGGCCAGGCGATGTGCGGGGGAAGAAGCTCTTTCATGGAAAAGGGAGTCTGACTGATGCAAAGGAGGCGGGACGCCCGATCATTCCGAAGGACCCAGGAGGCGGAACGTCACGTCGGTCGAGAAGCCGTCGTCGAAGTTGAGGCGGAAGACGCCGTCCACGCTTCCGGCGGTGAAGTCCTCCGGCGGCACGACGACCCAGGTCTCGACGCGTTTCATCTCGCCCGGCTCCAGGGGCACGGGCGTCACACCCACCACGCGTAGCTCCACGCCGGCGGGCGCGACGGCCTCGATGGAGAAGGCCGAGGGATGGTTCGTCTGGTTGCGCACGCGGAAGCGCAGCCGGTTGGCGATGCGCTCATCGGGCAGGATCGTGTACGGCGCGCCGACGCTGCGCCCCACGTTGATGTCATACGCCCCCCGCGAGGTGAGCGCCATGACGAAGAGCGCGCCCAGGACGAGCAACAGCGCCGAATAAACCACCGTGCGGGGCCGGAGGATGCGCGTGGGCTTCCCGGCGAGCGCGTTCTCCGAGGTATACCGGATCAGCCCGTGCGGCTTCCCGATGCGATCCATGATCTCGTCGCAGGCGTCGATGCACTGCGTGCACGCGATGCACTCCATCTGCAGGCCGTCGCGGATGTCGATGCCGGTGGGACACGTTCGCACGCACGCCCCGCAGTCGATGCAGTCGCCGAGGGCGGGGATGAGCCCCTGCATCTCCATCTCGATCTTCTTCTTCGAGCGTTTGGCGCGCGGCTCGCCCCGGTTCGGGTCGTACGAGACGATGAGTGAGTCGGGGTCGAGCAGGACGGACTGCATGCGGGCATACGGGCACGTGATGGTGCACATCTGCTCGCGGAAGTACGTGAAGTCGAACATCACGAGCGCCGTCGTGAAGGCCATCATGACGAAGAAGCCCCAGTGCGTCGTCGGCGGGTCGGTCATCCAGGCCAGGAGGTGGTCCCATCCCACGAAGTAGGCCACGAAGGTGTGGGCGAGGACGAGCGAGATGACGAGGTAAATGCTTATTTTGAGCGTTTTCCGCCAGATTTTATCCCAGGTCCATGGCCCTTCGTCGCGGCGTTTGCGGACGTGCTCGCGCCCCTCGATGAGCCGCTCGATGGGGCGGTAAACGAACTCGAGATAGACCGTCTGCGGGCATGCCCAGCCGCACCACACCCGCCCGAGCAACGCCGTTCCGAACACGACGGTGAGGATCACGAGGATCAGCGCGAACATGAGGAGGAGCGTGTCCGTCGGGTAGAAGATGATGCCGAAGAGCGCGAATTCGCGGTGGATGAAGTCGAGCAGTACGGCCGGTTGACCGTTGACGGGGATGACGGGCAAGAGGAGGTAGACCAGGATGAGCGCCCAGGCGACGATGCGCCGCCGCCGGGTGAATTTGCCGTGGCTCGGCGTGGGGTAGAGCCAGCGGCGTTTGCCCTCGCGCGTCATCGTCGAGAGCACTTCCTCGGGAGAATCGAGGACACCGACGTTCTGTTGCGGCACGAAGGAGCCGGGCCGGGGAGGATGGTTGGCCATGAGTTTATCACACGGGAAGGTTGCACACGTCAAAAGGAAGAACGCCGCGCCGTCCGCGACGTCGCTCCTTTCGTCCTCAACACGTCAGGGCGTACGGATCTCGGGCGGTGGAAGGAGAGGCGCTCCGGGGCCTCGATCGATACGTTTGCGGTCGTAAAACACCCTGTTCGAAATCAGTGTAATCCCTTGCTATTCGTATAGTTCTCCCTGCGGCTCTTTGGCGTCGGGCGGGTTCGTTCCTTCGAGCGAGCGGATGAAGGCCACGAGCTGGGCGCGCTCCTCGACGGAAAAGACCGACTCCCACGGCGGCATCCCTTTTTCGAGCACGCCTTTGGTGATGACGTTGAAAAGGTCGACGTTGGTGTTTCCGTGGATCCAGTACTTGTCCGTCAGGTTCGGTCCGATGAGGCCCTGTCCCTCGGCGCCGTGGCAGGAGGCGCAGTTGGCGGCAAAAAGCTGCGCGCCGGCCGCCGCCATGGCCGGATCCTCGACGTATTTTTGGAGCGAGGCCTCGTCGATCTGGAGCGAGGGGTGCGCCTCGGCATAGGCCGCGCGCCTCTCGGCCAACTCCTGCTCGCTCTGGGCGAGGTCCTCCTGATACGTGTCGATGTAGCCGAAGACGTGCACGCCAAGGATGTAGAAGGGCGCGAAGAGGACCGTGGCCCAGAAGATCCAGACCCACCAGCCCGGCATCGGATTGTCGTACTCCTGAATGCCGTCGTAGCTGTGACCTTGCATCGGGGCGTCCGGCGACCCCTCCGGCGACGGCGTCGGTTTTGCTTCGTTCGGGTTCATATTCGGCGGGCTATACGTGGTTAGGGGGAAGGACGATTTCCCGGGGATCGTTCAACGGCATATGCTTCGCGTCGTCGCGTTCGTGCTTTTTCATCGTCATCACCCGGATGAGGATGAGCACGAACGCAAACATGAAGGCAATCAGCCCGATCTCGGCGAGGATGCCGGTTTCCATGCTTTGCGCCAGTTCTTTCATCATGGCGGAGGTCCCTCAGGGTTGGGGGGGAGGATCAGTGGAGCGCCTGCGCCTGTGTGGAGGCTTTGAGGTCCATGCCGAGGCGTTGGAGGAAGGCCACGAGGGCGACGATCTCTTTGTTTTCGAGGCCGCTCGGTCCCTTGTTGGCTTCGACGTCCGCGGCGATGGCGCGCGCCTGCGCCTGCGCGTCGGCCACGGCCCGCTCGATCTCCTCATCGGAGTACGGCACACCCACGGCGCGGAGACGGCGCAGCTTCGTCGGCAGGATGTCGAAGTCAAGCTCCTTTTCGAGCAGCCACGCGTAGGGCGGCATGATCGAGCGGGGGCTCGTCGAGCGCGGATCCTGCATGTGGCGGACGTGCCACAGGTTCGGGTATTTGCCGCCGACGCGCGAGAGGTCGGGACCGGTGCGCTTCGAGCCCCACAGGAAGGGGTGTTCGTACACCGTCTCTCCCGGCTTCCCGTATTCGCCGTAGCGTTCGAGTTCATGGCGGAAGGGGCGCACCATCTGGGAATGGCAGTTGTTGCAACCCTCGCGGATGTAGAGGTCGCGGCCCGCCACTTCGAGCGGCGTGAACGGCTTGACCGTGGCGATGCGCGGCACGTTGCTCTTGACCAGCACCAGCGGCACAAACTCAACGACGCCGCCGACCAGGATCGAGATCGTGACGAGGATCGTGAAGACCAGGGGCCAGCCCTCCAGTTTGCGGTGCAAGCCGTCGGTTTTGATGAATCTTTTCATCTGCGTGTTTGCTTCGGGTCCATGAATAGCGGCAGGGAGGAACGTGCGGGCTCAGGCCGTGGCGACCTTCGGCACGGCAAAGGACGGGTCGGGCAGTTCCTTCGGAGCGCTCTTGATGGTCTTGTACATGTTGATGCCCATGAGGATGACGCCCGTCAGGTAGAGCGTGCCGCCGATCAGGCGCACCCAGTACATCGGCACGATCTGCACGACCGTCTCCATGAAGTCGGGGTAGAGGAGGCGACCCGCTTCGTCGAAGGCGCGCCACATGAGTCCCTGGGTCACGCCCGAGCTGTACATGGCCATGACGTAGAGGAGCATGCCGATGGTGCCGATCCAGAAGTGGGTGGTCGCCAGGCGTTGGCTCCACAGCTTCGTGCGCCACAGCCTCGGCAACAGCCAGTAGATCATGCCGAAGGTCATGAAGCCGTTCCACCCGAGCGCCCCGGCATGGACGTGGCCGATCGTCCAGTCCGTATAGTGGCTCAGCGCGTTGACGCTCTTGATCGAGAGCATCGGCCCCTCGAACGTGGACATGCCGTAGAACGTGATGCCGATGACGAACATTTTGAGCACGACGCTGTCGCGCAGCTTGTGCCAGGCCCCGCGCAACGTGAAGAGGCCGTTGATCATGCCGCCCCACGAGGGCATCCAGAGCATCACGGAGAAGGTCATGCCGAGCGTCGTCGCCCACTCGGGCAGGGCCGTGTAGTTCAGGTGGTGCGGGCCGGCCCAGATGTAGATGAAGACGAGGCTCCAGAAGTGGACGATGGAGAGCCGGTAGGAGAAAACCGGACGCTCCGCCGCTTTCGGCAGAAAGTAGTACATCAGCCCGAGAAACGGCGTCGTCAGGAAGAAGGCCACGGCGTTGTGGCCGTACCACCACTGCACCATCGCATCCTGCACGCCGGCGTAGATGGGATAGCTCTTGAACAGGCTGACCGGGATCGCCAGGCTGTTGCCGATGTGGAGCACCGCCACGGTGACGATGGTGGCAATGTAAAACCAGATCGCCACGTACATGTGCCGCTCCCGGCGCTGCTTCAGCGTGAGGAAGAAGTTGACCGCGAAGATCACCCACACGACGGCGATGGCGATGTCGACCGGCCACTCGAGTTCGGCGTATTCCTTGCTCGTGGTCAAGCCCATCGGGAGGGTGATCGCCGCCGCCACGATGATCGCCTGCCACCCCCAGAAGTGGATGCGGCTCATCGCATCGCTGAACATGCGGGTTTTGCACAGCCGCTGGGTCGAATAGTAGATGGCGGCAAAGATCGAATTGCCCGCAAAAGCGAAGATGACGGCGTTGGTGTGGAGCGGACGCAGGCGCCCAAAGGTGAGATATTCACCCAGGTTGGCGGGCCAGAACGGCAGCTGAAGCGCGATGATGACGCCGACGAGCATGCCGACGAAACCCCAGATGGCCGTCGCCAGAACGAACATGCGCACGATCTTCTCGTCGTAGGTAAAGACGTCGACCGCGGAAGGAGCCGGACGGGTGGTGGTAGAAGGAGTCGCTTTCGTTTCCATGTGCGTGTGGCAGATTGCGAGGGAGCGTTGGCAGGCATGGGATGCCCTTCCGGAGGATCCGCCCAAGAAACCGCCTCTCCCGTTTGGGGCGGGACGGGGCATCCCCTACGGCCTTGCGGGGAATAGGTGGGAATATTTGTGGGGGAAGACCCCGCATGAAGGCGGGGCATTAATGTTGCCGCAGCACGGTCGAAACCTCCCTGATACGAGGGGCGCGCCATGCCGGGAAGCATGCCATGAATACTCATGGAGCGCTCAACAAGCAACTTTCAACTCGGCTCTCACCAGAAATTCACCGGTACCAAACCCGGGAGAAAAAACTATGCAAATCTTTCGAATGCTTCTCGTGATGGGACTGGCCATGCTCACGATGATGCCCTCTGCTTCGGCGCAGCGGCTCGTCTCTGTCGGCCCCCAGGTCGGAAGCATGGGCGTCGGGGCGGCGGCCATGGTAAAACTGGGCGGCTCCCTGAGCGTCTCCGGCGAGTTCGGCGTGCTGCCCATCGGCGCGATCGACCTCGAGGAGAGCGGCATTCGGTATACCGCCGACCCCAATATCCGCGGCGGCGTCCTGTCGGTCAACCTGCACCCGCTGGGGAACCGCTTCATGCTCGGCGTCGGGGTGATGCTGGGAGGCTATGCGTTGCACGCGGAGTCGGAGTCGATCTCCGGCACGGTCGAGGTGGGCGACGAGGTCTATACCGTCGATGACGTCGGCACGCTCATGGGCGATTTCACGCTCGAAGGGCCCGGGCCCGTGTTCTCGGTCGGCTGGCGGGGCAACGGCTTCAACTTCGGCTTCGGTGTGGCGCTCATCGGGGCGACGGAGGTGGCGCTCGATGCCACCGGACGGCTCAGCGACGATCCGCAGTTTCGCGCCGATCTCGAACGCGAGCGGGCGCAGCTCGAAGACGATCTCGACTTCCCCGTCGTGCCCTTTCTCCGGCTCGGGTGGCAGTTCGGGATTTGATGCCTGACGGTCGTTTGGGGGGCGCTTTCGGATGTGAGATTTTCCCCCACAGCCCTTATCGGGGATGCCTCGCTAACGCCGGGAACGATGATTTTGTATCGTAGCCGTCAGTGGGAAAGGGGAGGTCTATCCTATCCGTGTCAACCCGACGGCTTCGTGCGATGACTGCAATCAACGGCGTCAAGCGTATACTCATCGTGGATGACCACCCGCTCATGCGGAAGGGGCTGGCGTTGACGTTGGAAGCGGAGCCGGACCTGGTCGTGTGCGGGCAGGTCGAGAGCGCCGAAGAAGCGCTGGGCACGTTCGAGGAGGTTGCTCCGGACATGGCGATCGTGGACATCTCGCTGCCCGGCATGAGCGGCCTCGAACTGATCAAACACCTCCACATGCTCAATCCGGAACTGGGCATCCTGGTGGTCTCACGGCACGAGGAGACGCTCTATGCCGAACGCGCCATCCGCGCCGGGGCGCGCGGCTACGTGATGAAGCTCGAAGCGGGCAAGGTGATCGTCCAGGCCGTCCGGCGCGTGCTCGACGGCGGCATCTACGTGAGCGACGAGATCAACGAGCGGCTGCTGATGGGCATCGCGAGCCGGCAGGGGCAGATGGCGCAGTCGCCCCTCGAAGTGCTCAGCGACCGTGAGCTCGAAGTCTTCGAACTGACGGGGCGCGGCCTCGGCACGCGCGAGATCGCCGAACGGCTCCACCTCTCGATCAAGACCGTCGAGTCGTATCGGGCGCGCATCAAGAACAAGCTCAACCTGAGCAACGCCGCCGAGCTGATGCAGCACGCGGTGCAGTGGGTCGAGAGCGAGGACAGCGGACGCCTCTCGAAGATGACGCCTCCTTGATTCGTGCGGCTCAGGGGGGCGGCACGCCTCCCCGACTTCGTAGAAGAGGCCGCCTTCCGGGACGAAGAGGCCGCCTTCCGCGAGCCCTTCCGCCCTAGAGCATGTATCCTTCCGCGAGCGTCGTATAGGCCTCGGTCTGTGCACGGGCCCAGCTTTCGTCGTATCCGAGCGTCTCCGCCATGAGAGCGGCCACCGTCGGGGCGGCTTCGACGCTGGCGCGGGCGTCGAGCAGGAGGGCGCGGGTGCGCCGGGCGAGCACGTCCTCGACGGTGCGCGCCATCTCGCGCCGCACGGCCCAGACCACCTCGCCCTTCCGGTAAGGCAGGCGCGGGTGCAGCGGCTCGTCCCACCCGGCCCGCTCCTTGAGCGTCATCCGCACGCCGGGCGCGTCGGAGCCGTACGGAGCCAGCGTGCCGAACGAAGCGGCGTTGACGTGCCAGCCGTGGAGGTGCAGCGTCTTCGTCACGCACGGGCGCTCGTCGAGGTGGGCGACGACGGCGGCGTGGTCGATGGTGTCTTCGGCCATCTTCCGGTACGTCGTCCACTTGCCGCCGGTGATGGTGACGAGGCCCGAACGCGCGATGTGGAGGGTATGGTCGCGCGAGAGCTCCGCCGTGTCTTCGGTGTCGCCGGCGCTCACGAGCGGGCGCAACCCGGCAAAGACGCTCAGCACGTCGGCGGGCGTCGGGTCTTTGGTGAGATAGCGTACGGCGTGGGTGAGGAGGAAGTCGATCTCCTCGGGGAACGGGCGGGGTTCGAGCGTGGGCTCGGAGACGGGCGTGTCGGTGGTGCCGATGACGACGCGGTCGTGCCACGGGATGGCGAAGAGCACGCGCCCGTCGTCGGTGTGCGGCACCATGATGGCATGCTCGCTCGGGAGGAAGGATCGGTCGAGGACGATGTGGATGCCCTGACTCGGCTGAATCATGGGGTGGATGGCGGCGTCATCCATCCGCCGGACCTGGTCGGTGAAGACGCCCGTCGCATTGATGACGACGCGGGCGCGAAGCGTGAACGCGCGGCCCGTCTCCACGTCTTCTGCCGTGACGCCGCAGACCATCTCCTGCTCTTTGACCAGCCCCGTCACGCGCGCGTAATTGACGACCGTCGCGCCGAGGTCCACCGCCGTCTCGGCCATGTTCACGGCCAGACGCGCGTCGTCGAACTGCCCGTCGTAGTAGACCACGCCGCCGCGCAGCCCCTCCGGCTCGATCGTGGGCAGGCGTTCGAGCGTCTCCTCCCGCGTCAGGTTGTGCGATTTGCCGAACCCCTCCCGGCCCGCGAGCAGGTCGTAGAGCCGCAGCCCGATGCCGTAAAAAGGCCCTTCCCACCAGTCATAGTTCGGCACCACGAAGGGCAGGTGATGGACGAGGTGCGGCGCGTTTTTGAGCAGGCGACCCCGCTCCCGCAGCGCTTCGAGCACGAGCGACACGTTGCCCTGCTGCAGGTAGCGCACGCCGCCGTGGACGAGCTTCGTGCTCCGGCTCGAAGTGCCCTTGGCGAAGTCGTGCTGTTCGAGGAGCAGGGCGCGATAGCCCCGCGCGGCGGCGTCGATGGCGCAGCCGAGGCCGGTGGCCCCGCCGCCGATGATGATCATGTCCCACGTTTCGTCTCCGGCTTCGATGCGCCGGAGCATCTCGTCACGCTTCATGGCAGGGGCTCTCTGTTTCGGGGGCAAAAGGGACGAGCAAACACGCCTTCAAGGCT
>NZ_JBWOPL010000017.1:0-7909 GCF_056451265.1 Rhodocaloribacter sp.
GTGGGGATCGTGTTTTCGGAGCGGGGCTATCGGGTGCTCGGCGGGGTGAGCTTCGCGTGCTTTCTGCTGGTCTACCTGCTCGTGCTCCCGGCGTCGTACACCGGCGCGCGCATCGGATTGATCTCGCTGGCGTATCTGACGCCCCGGCTGGCGGCCTTCGCGATGGTGTTCGCCGCGCTCCTCGCCCTCGTCGTGCCCATGACGGTGTTTGTGATGCGCGAGGGCCGGAAAGCCCGCAAGGCGACGACGGCGGGGAGCCTGGCCGTCAGCCTGCTGACGCCGCTCCTGTGCTGTTCGCCTCTCCTCCCGGCGGTGATGAGCGTGGCGGCTGCGGCGCTCCCGTTCGTCACCACGAGCGCCGGTCTACGCGTGCAAAAGTTCATCGTCACCTACGAGACCGAACTCTACCTCGGCGCGGCGCTCCTGCTGGCGCTGGCCGTCTATCAGAACGCCCGCGCCGTGGTCTCCTGTCCCCGATGCCAAAGCTCGTCCCCCGACCGTTCCTCATGAGAAACCTTCTGCTCCCCGGCCTCCTCGTGTTCGCGCTCGCCGCATGCAACCGCACCCCGGAGGCGCAGACGCCGCCCGCGCCGCAAACGTATACCTCCGTCGGCGTGCTTCAGACGTTTCTGCCCGACGGCGTGCACGTTCGTGTGAACCACGAAGCCATACCCGGCCTGATGGATGCCATGACGATGTCCTTCGCCGTGGCCGACACGACCCTCTTGCGCGGCCTTTCCGAGGGCGACTCCATCCGTTTCACCCTGACCGTGGTGGGGGATGATATCGAGATCACCGGCCTGGAAAGGATCGGATCTTCGGAGTGAGGCGAAAGCGGGACGCACCGTTCACATATACGAGGAAGGTTCAATGCAGACCATTCGTGCGGCATATGCCGTCATAGGCGGCGGGATGGCCGGACTGCCCATCGCGAACAAACTCGCCTTCAAGGGACATGCGACCGTTCTCTTCGAAAAGGAAGCGCTCGGCGGCACGTGCCTGAACCGGGGATGCATCCCGACGAAGACGATGGTGCATTCGGCCAGGGTGGCGCACACCGTCCGGACGGCGCATCGTTTCGGCGTCAACGCCGGCGCGCCGGAAGTCGACCTCGCGGCCATCGTCGCCCGGAAGAACGAGATCGTGGAGGGGATACGGGGCGGCGCTTATCGGCAGGTGGAGAAAAACAAAAACCTGACGCTCATCCCGGAACGGGCCGTTTTCGAAGGCGCCCATCGCCTTCGGGCGGGGGATACGGTGGTGGAAGCCGAGCGCATCGTCATCAACACCGGCGCGCGCCCGACGATCCCCCCCATCGAGGGCTTGCGCGAGGTCCCTTTTTTTACGAACCGAACGCTGCTCGACGTCACCGAGCTTCCCGCTTCCCTGATGATCATCGGAGGCGGGTACGTCGGTGTGGAGTTCGCGCAGGTCTTTTCCCGTTTCGGGGCGAAGGTGACGGTTTTTCAGCGCGCGGATCGCCTCGTGCCGAGAGAAGATCCGGAGATCAGCGAGGTGCTTCACCGGGTTTTCCGGAAAGAGGGCATCGAGGTTCTTCTCGGCGCCGAGGTCCGCCGCGCGGAACGGACGCCGGAGGGTGTTCGCCTGCTCGCGTCGGGCGCGGATGGGGAGCAATGGCATGACGGCGCGAGCCTCCTCGTGGCCGCCGGGCGCACGCCGAACACGGACGGACTGGGGCTCGACGTCGCCGGCGTCGAGACCGACGCACGTGGTTTCATCCCGGTTGATGCCGCCTTTCGGACGAACCGGCCGCACGTCTGGGCCATCGGCGACGTCACCGGCCCGCCGATGTTCACCCACAGCGCCCGGGACGACGCCGACCGCCTGTATCGCTGCCTGGTGAAGGGGGAGGCGGCGACGACGGAGGGACGCCACGTGCCGCACGCTATTTTCACGGACCCGGAGATCGCCGGCGTCGGGCTGACGGAGTCGGAGGCCCGTGCACGCGGTTCAGCCTGAAGACCGGCGTGTATCCGTTCTCACGCGTGGCGCGGGCGCGCATCCTGGGGGAGACGGACGGGTTCGTCAAGATTGTGGCGGACGCCGAGACGGATCGGATCCTCGGCGCGCAAATCGTCGGGCCGCATGCGGGTGAATTGATTCATGAACTGGTGGCGGCCGTCGATGCGGGCATCCCTTTTCATCAGATCTCGCGGAGCCTCCACATTCACCCGACGCTGTCCGAGGGCGTCAATGCGGCGGCGGGCGGGGTGCATCGTCCGGCCGGGGAGGGGTGATCATGGGGCGGCCTTTTTCCGAAAGTTCGAGCGTGCCCGATCTCAGGAGATGGTTGTCCCGCACGTTGCGCGAGACGATGGGGCCCGAGGCGGATGCGCCCGACACCGCAGCGGCGGCGGTGCACGCGGCGCGGCTGCTCGTCGGCGGCGCGCCGGTCGCGCTCGGACGGCTCGGGACGTCGCTCGGGTGGCCCTCGGAGCGAGTCGCGGCGGCGGTGTGGGGGCTGCGCGAGGTGCGGCAGCTGGAGACGGACGAGGCGGGTCGGATCGTGGGGGCGGCCGGGCTGTCGCTTCGGCCCACGGCGCATCGCTTCGAGGCGGCGGGGCGGAGGTTGCACACGTGGTGCGCCCTCGACGCGCTCTTCTTCCCCGCACTCCTCGGCACGCCTGCGCGCGTGACCTCCGCGTGCCCCGTCACCGGCGCGCCCGTCCGCCTCACGGTGACGCCGGATGCGGGCGTGGCGGACCTCGCGCCGCCCGGCGTCGTCGTCTCGGTCCCGATACCGGACGCTCGAGCCGCCGAACCCGCGTGCGGCCCCGCTGATGCCTGCGGGACCACCGGGCTTTTCGGTCCCGGCGGCGCTTTCTGCGGGAACGCGCACTTCTTCGCGTCCGAACGAGCGGCGCAACTCTGGCTCCGCGACCACCCGCGCGCCGTCACGCTCCCGGCGGCGGATGCCTGGGTGCTCGCCGTCGAGGTGTGGGCCGAGCCGCTGCTCCGCCACGTGTAGCGCGCGTATGCGTTTGCGCGCTTGAACGGTTGCCCCGCCGCGCAAGCTACAGCTTGCGGCTACCGTTCATTATCAAAACACGAAGCCTCGGCCTTGCGGAGTGTTTTCCGGGGCAATGATGCGCGACTGCTTTCAGGCCCAGGTATCCCGAAGTTCGCCCCTCTGTTGAACTTTTTCGTGAAGTTTTTTGGAAGGCCAGAACCTTGTAGTTTGATACAGTGCGTACAGCCTCTCGAAACGTCTCCCGATCCCCGGGGGGGTGGACGCGGTGTTTCAAGGAAACAAACAGCGAGGTGAGGTCATGGCAACGAAACGCAAAGTGGAAGTCTTCACGGCGGGATGCCCCGTTTGTGGCGAAACGGTCGCGATGGTCGAGCGGATAGCGTGCCCGTCGTGCGAGGTCGAGGTGCTGGATCTGAACGAGGCCGGTGTGGCGGAGCGTGCGGCGGCCTATGGGGTGCGGTCGGTTCCGGCGGTGGTCGTCGACGGCGAGTTGGCGGCGTGCTGCGCCGGGCGGGGCGTCTCGGAGGAGACGCTTCGGGCCGCCGGCGTCGGACAGCCGCTGTGAACTTCGGCTCCGGCTCGCGGGAGGGACCTTGTCCTTCTCACGGGCCGGGCCTTCGTTTTTGTTTGAAAGAGAAGCATACGAACCAATCCACGGTGAGCAGACATGAAACGCACATTCCAGAGCCTCGCGGGACCGATGCGCCCGGTATGGGGCAAAGCGCTCGGGCTCTTTGCACTCCTGACCTTTTTCACCATGGCGGCCCTCGCGCCGGAAGCGCGGGCGCAGGATGACAAGCGTCTCGAAACCCCCGATGTGATCATCGAGGTCGGCGGGCTGGCCTGCCCCTTCTGCGCCTATGGCATCGAAAAACGCCTCAAGAAACTCGACGAGGTCGCCGATCTGTCGGTATTGCTGGAGGAAGGGGTGGTCGAGTTGAAGGTGAAAGAGGGCGCAAAAATCTCCGAGGAGAAGATCCGGAAGGCCGTCTCAGATGCGGGGTTTGAGGCAAAGAGCGTCGTTTTTGTAGATGAGAACGTAAAAACATCGGAAGGCAAATGAGAGCGGGAGAGAAGGCGATGGCATTTGGAAAAGCGCGTGTGTGGATGCGCCTTGCGGCCTTCGCGCTCACGATGGCGGCGGTAGTTCCGGCGCGCGCGCAGATCACCACGAACACGGCGCTTCCGGTGGGCAAAGGCGAGGCGATCATCCGGCTTCAGACGAAGGTCCTGCGATCCACGGGCGATCCCATGCCGACGGATCGGGATCTGCGCGTGGCGGCGTTCCCGCTGGTCGGCGTCTACGGCGCGACCGGGCGGCTGGCGCTCTTCGGCGTCTTCCCCATCCTCGACAAAAACATGGAGGTGACGATGCCGTCGGGGCGCATCACGCGGAACACGACCGGCGTGGGGGATGCGCGACTGTTTGCGCGGTACACGCTTTTCCAGCATAACCGCCGGGGGCTCACGGTGCGGCTCGCGCCTTTTGCCGGGATCGAGTTGCCCACCGGCACGAACGACGACCGCGACGCTGCCGGGCCATTGCCGCGACCGCTTCAGCTCGGCTCCGGCTCGTGGGATCCCTTCGTGGGCGTCGTCCTGACGCGGCAGAGCTTTGCCTGGCAGATCGACGTCTCGGCGTCGTACAAGCTGAACACCGAGGCAGACGGGTTCCGCTTCGGCGACGAAGCGCGTCTCGACGTTGCCGCGAAAGTGCGGGTGCTTCCGAGGCGGCTCGGGCCCGGGCTGCCCCGCTTCCTGTACGTTGCGCTGGAGAGCAACCTGATCGGGCAGGGCAAGAATGAACTCGGCGGCGCGCCCGACGCGAACTCGGGCGGCGTGACGTGGTACCTCGCGCCGGGCCTGCAGTACGCCACCCGCCGGGTCATCCTCGGCGCGGCGGTGCAGATCCCCGTGGTGCAGGACCTCAACGGCGGCGCCCTCGAAAACGACGCCATCCTCACCCTCAGTATGCGTTTCAGTCTTTGAAGGAGACCGACATGACGAGCTTTATTTTGAAAAGCAACACGGCGGCCCGGATGGCCGGACTGCTGGCCCTCGTCGTCCTGGCGGCGGGTTGCCGACCGGAGGCGGAGGGACCGCCCGCCTATCGCTTCGTGAAAGCGTGGGGGGAGCGCGGCGATGCGCCGGGCGCGTTCCGCGAGCCGCTCGGCATCTTCATCTCCGGCGATGAGGTCTTCGTGAGCGACGCCGGAAACGACCGCATCCAGGTCTTCGATCGCGACGGGCGGTTCCTCCGGCAGTTCGGAGCCCCGGGCGAGGGGCCGGGCGAGTTGGGGCGGCCCATGCACCTCGGCATGAAGGGCGACACGTTGCTCGTCCCCGAATACCTCAACGACCGGATACAGTTTTTTTCCCGCGAGGGCGTTCCACTCGGCTCCTTCGGTACGTCGGGCGACGGGCCGGGCGCGTTTGACGCTCCCACGAGCGCCGCCGTCGATGCCCGGGGACGGGTTTACGTGGCCGACTTCTACAATCAGCGCATTCAGGTGATCGACCTCGGGCGCGGCATGGTCCGGCAGTACGGGACCACCGGGCAGGACGGCCCTGCGCCCGGGCAGTTCACCTATCCGACCGAGGTGGCGCACTTCGCCGACGGTGGTTTCGTCGTGGCCGATGCCTATAATCACCGCGTGCAAACCTTCGGCCCCGACGGCGCGTTTCGGTGGATGGTCCCGGACGACATCAACTGGGCGGACACCACGAAGGGACATTTCAACGTGGCGACTTCGGTGGCGGTAGGGCCGCGCGAGGACGTGTATGTGGCCGACTTTTACAACCACCGTCTGCAGGTGCTCTCGAAGGACGGTGCGTGGCTGGCGATCATCGGCGGGCCGGGTTCGGAGGAGGGACGCTTCGAACGCCCGACCGACATGGCCTTCGACGAAGACGGCAACCTGTACGTCGTCGATTTCGGGAACGATCGCATTCAGAAATTCGCCCCGGAACGATGAAAAAGCAGGAAATCATTATGAAAAGCATGACGCGGTCAGTGGTGGCCGCCCGGGCGGGGGTCCATGCCGAGACGGTCCGGTATTATGAAAAGCGCGGTCTGTTGCCGAAGCCCTCGCGCACGGCGTCGGGCTACCGAATTTATACCGAGAACGATGTGGCGCGCATCCGCTTCATCAAGCGTGCGCAGGAGTTGGGCTTCACGCTGGAGGAAATCCGGGAGTTGCTCTCGCTCCGCGTCGATCCCGGCACGGATCGTCGGGAGGTGCGCCGGCACGCCGCCGCCAAACTCGCCGACCTCGAACGTAAGATCCGAGACCTCGAACGAATGCGGCAGGCGTTGGCCACGCTCGTGACCGCCTGCGACGGATGCGGCCCCACGAGCGATTGCCCGATCCTCGACGCCCTGCAGTCCGACGACGTCCTGCCCGTCCTTTCTCTGTGAATTTCGGCCCGTCTCGTCTCCGGCGCATGCCCGGGGCCCCTTTGTCTTTCTCGCGCGCGCGAGGATTTTTTGAAGACGGTTTTTTCGGGAAACAAAATGGGGGCGGGGGCGATAGACGGGGTCCAGAAACCGTCGGGGGCGTCGATACCTCCGATGAACGGATCCCCTTTGAGTCCATGTCCCTCAACCTTCTACAGATCAGAAAACGAAGCGCCCCGATCGTGTGGGTGCTCACCGGTATGTTTCTGCTCTTTCCGGTGGGGCAGCACGCGCTGGCGGGCATCGTGCTCTGTTTCGAGGGGGACGGACGGGTGGAAGTCGAGACCGCGCACCTCAACGATTGCGGCTCCGGCTTCTGGTCGACGGTGACGGAGATCCACGAGGAACGCAAGGTCTTGCCGGCGGGCACGACGCCCGCAGAGATCTGTGAGGACTGCGTGGACGTGCCGCTCTTTGTGAGTTTCTCCGACGCACAGGCCTTCTTCCCCGTCAAGGCGACGGCCTCTCCTCTGGCGAAACTGCCGGTGGTCGCTTCGCTTCCCGCGCCGTTCCGGTTTTCTGCTTCGGTGGAAGCAACGAACTACGCGCGCTCTTCCTCTGCTTCGCTCTTCTCTCTCAGCACCGTTGTTCTGCTGATCTGATCCACTCCGGATCGTTCCGGGCGCGCGTGTCTTGCGCGTCCGGTTTCTCTCTGACGTGACGGCCCGGGCCGTGGTGCATCCGTGCGCCGCCGCCGCGCCTCTGCGCTGCGCTCGCCGTCTTTCTGTCTTTCCAAGCTTGTTCCGGAGTGATTTCATGAGATTTCTTTACCTGGCATTGGCCGGGGCGGGGATGGTGGCCGTGCTATCCGGCTGCGCGACGACGTATGACGCAGCCTGGCCGCCACCCCGGCCGCTCGGCGAAGCCGTTCCAGCCTACCAACCCCCGCAATCCCCGGTAAGGGCCGATTCCCTTGCCGCGCTCGTTCCTTCCCCGGAAGGTGACCTCTCGTTGCGTGAAGCGCTCGCGCTGGCTCTTTTGCACAATCCTGACCTCCGGGCCTTCGCGTGGGAGGTGCGCGCCCGTGAGGCCCGCACGTTGCAGGCCGGGTTGCCGCCTAACCCGGAGATCGGAACCGACCTCGAAAACTTTGCCGGAGGCGGTCCCGTGAGCGACTTCGACGCCGCCGAGGTGACGGTGGGATTGAGCCAGCTCATCGAACTCGGCGGCGACCGGCGCAGGCGTCGGGACGTGGCGGCTCTCGAACGCGATCTTGCCGGCTGGGACTACGAGACGGTTCGCCTCGACGTGCTCACCGAGACGGCGCAGGCCTTCACGGACCTGCTCGCGGCGCAGGAGCGGATGCTGCTGGCCGACAGTCTGCTGGGGCAAGCGGAGCGGTTCTACGAGAGCGTGGCCGCGCGCGTGGAGGCCGGCAAGGTGTCGGCGCTCGAAGAGCGGCGGGCGCAGGTCGTCCGCTCGACGGCGGCCATACAGCGCGAGCGCGCCGCGCGCGAGCT